>CAMEUH010000246.1 GCA_945938055.1 uncultured Eubacteriaceae bacterium
GCCGGAATTACTGTAATGGATGGACCATTTTTTTCCATCATGCCATTCGGAAAGACCGGGTATCATTCCCTAACCACGGTTACCAGGACACCGCATGTTACAAGCTATGATGTTTTGCCGCAATTTGAATGTCAGGATGGAAAGTTCTGCCATGAGAAAATGCTGGGAAATTGTAATGAATGTGCCCACCGACCGGAAACAGCATGGAATTACATGAGTCAGATTGCAAGAAAGTACATGAAAGCGGAATATGAATTTCAGTATGATCATTCCCTGTTTTCCATGAAGCCGATTCTGAAGGCTTCTGAAATTGATGATTCGCGTCCGACGGTGATTCGCTGTTTTTCAAAAAAACCGTATTTTATCAGCGTATTGAGCGGCAAAATCAATACGGTGTATGATTTGGATGAATATCTTGACTAGGAGGAAGAAAATGAAAGAGTCCATTGTTGAAAAAAATAAATGTTTTGTTTCCACGGTGGTATACCTGCATAACAGAAATCTTTCGGAAATAGAATGTTTTTGTGATAAGGTGATTCGAAAACTGACGGATAGCTTTGAAAATAATGAAGTAATTTTTGTGTGTGACGGACATGGAGAAGCGGATTTTCATTCTCTGAATGAACTCTTAAAGCGGCTGGATTTAAAAATTATGGCTGAGACAGTTCAGATGGCATATTATCAAGGGATGGAAGCTGCCATGTGCGCCGGGGATGATCTGGCAATTGGAGATTTTGTATTTGAATTTGATTCCATTGACGTGGATTATGAGCCACAACTGGTTCTGGATGTATTTAAACGTGCAAGGGAAGGCTTTGATATTGTTTCGGCAGGCGATGACAGCATGAAGCTGGCCTCCAGGATTTTTTACAAGCTGATTAATCACCGCAGTTCTTATGAGGTGCGTCATGAAAGCTTCCGAGTAGTATCCAGAAGAGCCTTAAATCGAATTAAGATTCTGAATAATACCATTCCTTACCGTAAGATTCTTTATGCGGCAAGCGGACTGCCAACGGACTATATCCGCTATACCCCTGTAAAAACCAAGAAAAACGGAAGAAGGAACCAGAAAGAATCTTCTTATCGTCTGAATGCCGGAATCAATTACATGATGATTTTTACCAAAATGATTGAGAAGATGACGTTCTTTCTGAGTGTGGCATTTCTTTTTGTTACGATAGGAACCGGCGCCTGGGCATTGTATTCCTACTTTGTGGAAGAAAATGTGGCTTCAGGATGGGTTTCCTTAATGGGAGTCATGTCGTTTGGTTTCTTTGGTGTGTTTTTACTGATTTCCGTGATAGTGAAATATATGTCGCTGATTCTGGACATGAACTATAAGAAAGCAGCGTATGTGGTTGAATCGGTGAACAAAAATTTAAAATAAGCTGGGTAGGTGCATAAAATGAAAGTGAATATCGTATTTCCTGTTTTAAATGAGGAAAGAAGACTGGAAAAAGGAATCCGGGCAACGGAGCGATTTTTGCAGGGACATCAGGAGATTGATGCGGTAGTGACGATTGTGGATAATGGTTCCACGGACCGGACGCTGGAAATCATAAAGGAACTTGCAGGAGAATATGACAATATTGACTATATTTCCCTGGCACAGAAGGGATTTGGTCTTGCATTCCGTGAAGCAGTAAAGAAAAATCAGTGTGAAATCATCGGATATGTGGATGTGGACTTGTCGACAGACATCCGCTATCTGAGAAATGTCATGAGAGGATTTGAAAAAAATCCGCAGATTAGCGTTATCAAGGGAAACCGCCTTTCGAAAAAATCAGAAGTACACGGAAGAAAGGTATCAAGAAACATTACGAGCGTGGGACTGGATACCCTGATTAAAATTGTTTTTGGTGTCCGTGTTTCCGATACCATGGAAGGGTTCCAGTTTTTCCATAAAGAATGTATTGAGCATCTGGTTCGGGTTTCCAGTGATGATAACGGATGGTTTTACTGCGCGGAGCTTTTAATCCGCGGAGAAAAGCTGGGATATAAGATTGCAGAGCTTCCGGTAGTCTGGAACGATGATTATGACACAAAGGTGGATGTAATCAGGTTAATCATTAATTATCTTACGAAAATAGCAGCATTGAAAAAATCACTGATTCAGGAATGGCTTCACAAAAAGACAAAATAAGGAGGCAGAACATGGAATATATTAAGAGAATTGATTTAAAAAGAAATTATGAAAAATATAAGAAAGAGTATCAGGAAGCCTTGGAAAAGGCTTGCGAAAGTACTTCTTTTTCCGGAGGTGTCTGTGCCGATGAATTTGACAGGGAGTTTGCACGCTATTGCGGTGCGGCTTATGCTACGGGTGTAAATAACGGAACGTCGGCACTTCACTGTGCCATGATGGCTTTGGGTGTTGGACCGGGGGATGAGGTGATTGTTCCGGCAAATACGTTTATTGCAACAGCATGGGCGCCAACTTATTGTGGTGCAACACCGGTTTTTGTGGACTGCACCAGTGATACATGGGAAATTGACCCGGATGCAATCGAAGCAAAGATTACGGATAAGACAAAAGGAATCATCGGTGTTCATCTGTATGGACAACCGTTTGAATTTGATCGTGTCAAGGAAATTGCGGATAAACATGGTCTGTTTGTGGTAGAAGACTGTGCGCAGGCACATGGAGCAGTCTATAAAGGAAAAAAGGCAGGGACTCTTGGAAACATGGGGTGTTTTAGTTTTTACCCGGGGAAAAATTTATTCTGCTTTGGTGAAGGCGGTTCCGTCACAACCAATCAGAAGGAGTATTATGATAAGATTAATGTAATCAAAAATCACGGCTCAAGGATTCGTTATGAGCATGAGATGATTGGTTATAACATGAGACTGGAAGGAACACAGGGAGCAGTTCTTTCTGTGGGTCTTTCTCATCTGGATGAGTGGACAGAAAGAAGAAGAGTCCTGGGAAGAAAATATCTTAAGGAAATTACCAACCCGTTAATCACCATGCAGGCACATCCGGAAGGAACGGAAACAGTATTTCATCTGTTTGTGATTACGGTGGAAAAGAGGGATGAATTTATTGCGTACATGAATGAACATGGAATAGGCTGTGATAAGCATTATCCGATTCCGTGTCATTTGCAGAAAGCATATGAATATCTCGGATATCAGGAGGGAGACTGCCCGAATGCAGAGTATCTGGCAAAGCATTGCGTTTCTCTTCCAATGTTTCCGGAACTGACAGAGGAAGAAGCAGATTATATTATTAAGACTTGCAACGAATTTTCTGGAAATAATTGAATTTTCATCAAAAATGTGGTACAATTTACGAAAAGCGGTCGGAGGAAAATTGTATGCAGGAGAAACAAAAAGAAGATGAAAAGATAGTAAAAAAAGATAAGAATTTCATCAGGGCTGTCCTGAATAAAATGAATATCAAGAAGCGTCTGATTACTGCAAACAAGCTGATTATATTTGTAGTAGGATTTGTCGGATTACTGGGAATGGTGACGATTTTTATTCTGTCGAACCGTTATGAATACTTGTTGAATGTTTATGCTTTTTCTCAGGGCGATGTGGGAAAAGCAATGGTGACATTTGCGGATGCAAGAAGTGCGGTCAGGGCAT
>CAMEUH010000247.1 GCA_945938055.1 uncultured Eubacteriaceae bacterium
TACAACACAGGCAGACACCGGTGGGAGTCCCTGTTCATGCCGGGTTTTCTGCCGGACGGTAGTTTCTTGTTTCTATTTTAAAAGATGAATCATCCCTCTGTCGTTGAGATTCTTAATGACGGAAAGAGCAATCGGAAATCCAAACATTCCGATGATTCCAAAAAAATGTAATCCCACAAACATGCTTGCAAGGGTAAGAACCGGGTGAAGTCCAACCTGGCTTCCAACGATTTTCGGTTCCATGATATTGCGGATTACCAGAATAATCGCATAAAGAATGATCAGTCCAATGGCTAGTTTATAATTCCCGGAAATAAGCGATATGACCGCCCAGGGAATCAGAACGCCTCCTGTTCCCAGAATCGGCAGAATGTCAATCACGGCAATGATTGCTGCCAGAAGCAGGGCATTGGGAATTCTCAAAACGGAAAACCCAATGAAAAGCTCTGTAAAAGTTATTATCATGATAATCAGATAGGATTTCAGGCATTTCAGTAATGTTCCGCCCGTATAGTTCTTAATTTCAACCAGATACTTTTTGGTTTTCTCCGGCATCTGGCGGTATAAGAAGCCCACAATTTTATGAAAATCCATGGTAATAAACACCGTCACTACCAATGTGATTAATGTCTTCATTAAAATACTTGGAATGGACATTGCCTTTCCTGATATCCATGAAATAGCACCACTGGAAATGCTCGTTGCAAAACCGGCCAGATAATCCATGATTTTATCCGAACTTTCTTCAATCCCTTCCATTACCATCGGATCAATCCTTTCACATATGTTTTCAAACCATGCAAAAAATTGATTCAATGCGGGAAGAATGGTTTCATCATAGAATTCCGGCAGTTCTAAAAAGAAATTCCTCAATGCTGTAAATCCCCACATAACAACATTGGTCAAAAGCGTCCCCAGAATTCCATATGTCAGAAGCACTACAAAAAAGGCAATTACTGACTTTTTAATGTGTATTCTCCGTTCAATCCAGTCAATAGGCTTATGCAGAATCCATGCAATCACAAAAGCAATAATGATTGGCATAAGAACCGGCTCGGTCACCCGGATTCCAATCCATACAAATACGGCTATAATTCCCCAATACAGCACGTTAATAATAAACCTCTTTTGCCGTTCTATCCGCTCTTCCTGCGTCTTTTCCTGTTCATTCATACTTTTTATCCCTCCTGATTAATTATTTTCTCCCTTCCCTTGAAAATCCCTTACGCGTTCACACTCATGGTTCCAAGCACATAATTAATAAACTGCTGTGCCGTTCTTCCGGAAATACCTCCATGGCTTAATTCCCACTTATTCGCCTCTGCGCAGAGTTCCTCATCCGACAAGGTAATTCCTGACTTTCTTGCCAGTTCAATGACAATATTGAAATACTCCTTCTGGCTTGGCTTGGAGAAATTAATGGTAACACCGAAACGATTCACCAGTGAAAGCTTCTCCTGCATGGTATCGGAGCGATGCATACCTGCTTCCTGCTCCACGTCATTACGGTCATTCCATGTTTCCTTAATGAGATGGCGCCTGTTGGATGTGGCATAAATCAGAATATTTTCCGGCTTCGTTTCCACACCGCCTTCAATCACTGCCTTTAAAAACTTGTATTCAATTTCAAATTCCTCAAAGGAAAGATCATCCATATAGATGATAAACTTATAATTGCGATTCTTAATGCTTGCAATCACATTGGACAAATCCTGAAATTGATGTTTGTATACTTCAATCAAGCGAAGTCCCTGGTCATAATAGCGGTTCAAAATAGCTTTGATACAAGTGGATTTTCCGGTACCGCTATCGCCAAAGAGCAGCACATTATTGGCTTTTCTGCCCTCCACAAAGGCCTTGGTATTGTCCACCAGTTTCTTTTTCTGAATTTCATAGCCAATCAGGTCAGAAAGCATGACTTTTTCCATATTGTTAATCGGCAGAAACTTCACCGTATTATTCTCACCGGAACTGATACGGAATGCCTTATTAAGGCCAAACATACCCACGCCATAAGATTTGTAAAATCCTGTCACCTTATCAAAGAATTCATTTTCATCCCTGCATGTTTCCAATTCTGCACTTAACTTCTGAACCTTTTCACTTACATTCTTATTGTACATAAGCTCCGGCTTTCCGATAGCCTTATAATCTGAAATTCTGGAAAAGCAATCCACATCCAGTTCTTTTTCAAGATGGGAAAAATCATAGTGAAATAAATCCAGAAATGCTTTAAAATCGTTTTTGGCAAAATAATTGACACTTCCGTCATTGGCACCGATTTTTTCACAGGTGATGCTAAACGGATTTTCATCGGTGATTAAAAGAAATGTCAGGTAATTATGCCAGAGATTCTTATCAAAACCGTAGTCCGTAGCAACAATCAAAAGACGTTTTACCTGTTTATAGACGGATGCCACCAGTTCTTCTTTGGCGTAATCGCCAGATTCCAATTTTTTACATACATAGCTTAATTCCATCAGGATGGAGTCCTTTGGCATATCGCCGTACATTAATAGTTTTGAAACAATGTTATGCATTTTAATTTTCTCCTCAAATTCATTTTATCGTATTTTGTCCCGACCCAGGTCTTCCTCTAATTTTTCCAGATATGGCCGTGGGTCATCCTGCATTTTCATAAAGAAGTCGAAAGCCAAAATTACCATGGTTTCCTCGTTGCAGTCATGCTCTATCTTTCCACGGTCCAGATAGCGGAAGATATAGTTAATCCGCTGCCAGACATAACAGTCCAGTACATTATATCCCTCGATGTAATACTTTCCAAGCAATTCGTGATGGTCAATATAATACACAAATTCCTCATATATCTTCGGATGCTTTGTAAGTTCCTGCCACATCTCATCCGCATACCCGTCCTTAAACCCGGCATATGCACAAAGCTCATTCAAAAACTCCATTACCTTCAGTTTTCCTGCATCCAAAATGATATTTGCCATGATATCCCTTCTTTCAATCTTTCAAAATGATATATTCATCATATACTTTTCCATCCAGATTTTTCCATGTAAACATCCCATCCTCATAAACCATGTACCCATGCTTGCTTCCTTCCTTCGGGATGGACACCGAACCCGGATTCATGTATACATAGTCCTCATGTTCCACACACTTTGGTACATGCGTATGCCCATTTAACAGAACTGCGCCTTTTTCCATCGGCAGTGGATTCTTTTCATGATAGACATGCCCATGAGTGGCATAAATCGTAATTCCATCCACAAAAAGCACTGCATATTCCGCAAGTACCGGAAATTCCAGCACCATCTGGTCTACATCCGCCTCACAGTTTCCCCTGACACACAAAAGCTTCTCCTTTAAAGGGTTTAACATCTCGATTACCTTTTTGGGTTCATAGTCTCTTGGGAGATCGTTTCTTGGGCCGTGATACAAAATATCCCCAAGAAACAAAAGCTTCGGTTTCTGCTCTCTTTCCCACGCCAAAAGAAGCTTCTCACAATAATAAGCAGAACCATGGATATCCGATGCAATCATTAATTTCATTTTAATCTCCATTCCGCCGCCTTCGGCCGGCGGCACAAATAGTAATGAAAG
>CAMEUH010000248.1 GCA_945938055.1 uncultured Eubacteriaceae bacterium
GATAAATTCATAATACGGCTCCAGAAGCACACTCTCCGCCTTCATCAGTCCATGGCGGACCGCACGATAGACCGCCTGCCGGAAATCTCCTCCTTCCGTGTGCTTTAAATGCGCCCTTCCGTTCACCAGCGTAATTTTCATGTCCGTAACCGGCGAACCGGTAAGCACCCCGATGTGTTCCTTCTCCTGAAGATGGGTCAGTACCAGCCTCTGCCAGTTTTTATCCAGAACATCCTCACTCACATCCGTGGCAAACTGCATGCCGCTTCCTTCATCCGCCGGTTCCAGAAGAAGCTGCACCTCTGCATAATGCCTTAAAGGCTCATAATGTCCCACCCCGATAACCGGAACCTTGATGGTCTCTTTATACACAATACTTCCGTCCGCAAATTCCACATCCACGTCAAACCGCTTTTTAATCAAATCCTTAAGAATTTCCGTCTGGACCTCACCCATAAGTTTTGCCGTAACATCACCGGTTCTCTCATCCCACTCAATGTGAAGCAGTGGGTCCTCCTCACTTAAGACACGCATTTTTCCATAAAATGCCCTTGCATCCACGCCAGCCGGAAAAATCATCCGGTAACTCAGCACCGGCTGTAACACCGGATTCGGCGCATCCGATTCCACGCCAAGACCCTTTCCGGGAAAGGTGTCATTCAGTCCCGTCACTGCGCAGTTCATGCCGCATTCTGCTTCCTGAACGGTTTCAAACTTTTCTCCCTGATAAATGCGGATTTGATTTACCTTTTCCCCATTTACCAATGCCTTAACAGCAAATTTCCCACTCGTTATCTTAAGATGCGTCAGCCTGTTTCCCTGATTGTCACGGGAAATCTTATACACCTTTGCACCAAATTCCTTATCTGCCTGTTCATATGGATTCTTCGTGAAAGAATGGAATCCTTCCATGAATTCTTCCACCCCTGTCAGTTTTAAGGCTGAACCAAAAAAACATGGAAATAACTTGCGCTCTGCAATTAAATCTTTGATATCATCCTCCGTAATCTTCCCGTCGGACAAATACCGTTCCATAAGATTTTCATCGCATAATGCAATATTTTCCTGATTTTCCTTAATATTTTCATCCAGACAGAGGATGTTGGCGTCCAGCTTCTCCTGAAGTTCCAAAATCAATGCATCCCTGTCAGTTCCCGGCTGGTCCATTTTATTGACAAAAAGAAAAACCGGAACCTCATACTGTGAAAGAAGCTTCCAAAGAGTCCGTGTATGTCCCTGTACTCCATCCGCACCACTGATTACCAGGATGGCATAATCAAGTACCTGAAGCGTCCGTTCCATTTCCGCCGCAAAGTCCACATGTCCCGGAGTATCCAGTAGCGTAACCTGCGTGTCTCCCGTCACGAACTGTGCCTGCTTGGAAAAAATAGTAATTCCCCGTGCACGTTCCGCTTCATCAGTATCAAGCAATGTATTTTTTAAATCAACTCTTCCCAGATTTCTGATTGCCCCGCCCAGATACAAAAGAGCCTCCGAAAGTGTAGTCTTTCCTGCATCCACGTGCGCCAGAATTCCGGCTGTAATTCGTTTCATGTACTTTCATCCTTTATTCCATATTACTAATGTGCATTTATTATAACAGATAAAAGGACAAAATCCAATCCACCCAAAATTTCGCATTATCCCTTTGACACTTCCCCCTCTTCATAGTACAATCTAACCATACAAATGTTGGAGGTATTGCAAATGTCTGCATTCAATATAGGCTTTGTGGGACTTGGACTGATTGGTGGCTCTATCGTCAAGGCACTCAAGGCAAAGCACCCTGACTACCATATTACTGCATTTAGCAGAAGCCAGGCTCCTCTCCTTCAGGCAAAGGAAGAAGGAATGATTGATTAAATCACAACTGCCATTGACGAACGTTTTGGCAGCTTCGATTACATATTTTTATGCACTCCGGTAGAATACATCGCCATGTATCTTGAGAAAATCAAGCCATTTATAAAAGAAAGCTGTGTCATCACGGACGTGGGAAGCGTAAAAACTTACATTCACAAGGCAGTGGAACAGCTTGACATGGAAGCAAATTTTATCGGCGGCCACCCTATGGCAGGTTCAGAAAAGACCGGCTATGCCAATTCCAGCGCACTGCTTTTAGAAAATGCATTTTACGCCATTACGCCAACCCGGAAGACAAAACCTGAAACCCTCAACGCATATGTCCGGATGGTTCAGGAAATGGGTGCCGTTCCGGTGGTTTTAGACTATGAAAAGCATGATTATTCCGTTGCCGGAATCAGCCATGTTCCACACATTATTGCATCCAGCCTTGTAAATCTGGTACAGGATAATGACAGCGACGACCAGACCATGAAAATGATGGCGGCAGGCGGCTTTAAGGATATTACAAGAATTGCCTCATCTTCCCCTGAAATGTGGGAACAGATTTGTGAGACAAATCCACAGGCAATCAGTACCTTACTGCAGAAATACATTGATTCCCTAAGCGAAATCAAGGAATCCATTGATTCCCATGACAAGAACTATATTCATGACATGTTTGAAAAATCCAAGGAATACCGCGATTCCATTATCGACCGTAAGAAAGGCGCCAAAGGACCTATTCAGCCGATATACAGTTTCTACTGCGACCTTGTGGATGAAGAAGGCTCCCTTGCCATGGTTGCAAGCATTCTTGCCTTTAAGCATTTAAGCATTAAGAACATCGGTATTGTCCATTATCGTGAATTCACGCGCGGAGCACTTCTCATCGAATTCTACAAGGAAGATGCCATGAACGCAGCAATTGTCGCATTGAAGGAACGTGGATATACAATATATACCTGATACACAAAAAAGCATTTTGACAGGCAGCTCATTGGCCGTCAAAATGCTTTTCCTTTCCCTGCACTGTTATATATTCAATGAAAGAATATAGATAGATATTGACAATCATAAATTTTCCACCAAGTGTAGCTGCGATTTCACTACTTATGCAATAACGTACAAATGATATTATTTGTTCCAAGCTACATCATTTGACATTCTCCTTAACATGAAATCAATATCCATGGTTGGCCTGCCTTCGTAATTTGAAATTGTATATAAGAACATTCCACCTTTCAAAATAAGATGTCCCCATATCCTTTATCTCTTTTACAGCCATACTCCAACCACCCTTCTTGCCTTTTTTTCAACTCCAAGCTTTGAAGCATACATCATCAGTCTCGCTGCATCCTTATTCTTATCACGAATATACCTTTGAATTACGGTATTAAACACCTCTCCATCCATCGTATTAATATGGCGCAGGCAATCACAGACAACTCGTTCTCTGTCATTTCTAAAAAAGAATATTGTATCTACTCTATTACTCACAATACTATCTTAGGGTTGTAGATCAAAAAAAGCGGCATGGAATCCTCTCATCCATGCCGCCCTATTTCATTTCATTCTCATCAATACCGGTTCAAAATCCAGTTTCTTATTCCAGACCAAAATCTGCCAGAATGATTCCAAATTCCTCTGAATCAACAAATCCATTGATGATGTCTTCCCTGTCTTCTTCGCCGGATGCAAGTACCCTGAGCCAGGACT
>CAMEUH010000249.1 GCA_945938055.1 uncultured Eubacteriaceae bacterium
CCTTCCCCATTTACATTCTATAATATTCTTTCGTTGTTAAAACCTCATGGAGGTTAATGGCAGCTGAACACATAACGATCTATCACATTTCTCAAAATACTGAGCCAATTCATGCAATTCCTCATTAGATTTTACAAAAACAGATGATAAGTCTTTGGTCGTTCTATTAAATGGTATGAAGAAATTATCCCAATGAATCGGAATGACAATTTCCGGGTTGACTTTTTCTACCGTTTCCTTAAAGAACTCCTCTTTTACTTCCTTTGTTGCATCTGCCATTCCACCGATTGCTAAAAATAGGACATCCGCTTTTATTCCATCAAGCTGTCCTTTGATATAATTAAAACTCGGACGAATCAAATACTTCCTTCCATCATTCTCAACCAGAAAATCGAAAGACCCGCCTTCTTTAAATTTCTTCTTCCGTGCCGGCTGGGAAACAGGACTGTCAATTGTCTTCCCAAGGTCATCATTATACCAGTGAGCCTTTGAATGGCATGACGGTAAAACTGTTATTTTATAATCACCAATGCAAATTGTTTCCGGTGCATGGAACTGCTTTAATTTTTCTTCCTTAACATTACCTCCACGCGCTACATTTAAGGCTGATTCTGACCCATATATCAATGCATCGCATTTCTTTGCAAAATAGGGCGCATCCAATACATGGTCATAATGAGAATGCGAAATAAAGATTGCACTCAATCGATTGAGATGATGATTTTCAATAATCTCATCTGCTAATTTTTCATCGGTTTCTAATTTGCCCCAAAATGCTTTATTGATGGAAGGTCTGGTAATATGTGCATCAAATAAAATCTGATTTTTTCCATCATCAAACAATAAGACTGTCGTACCGAAATAAGTTACTTTCATGGATGATACTTCCTTTCTGATTCGGGTCATTGATCCATCTTTATAAACCATTCGCATTTACCATACTGTGATTCTAAATCAAATTTCTTATGATTTCAAGTTTTTCCATTTTCTTTCGTTGCATGAACAAAAGAATTGCATTATACTTACATCAGGAGGTGCAGCTATGGAGAGGAAAACAGTATTATTTCAAGATAATTTTAAGGATTTCCAGATTGGTGAATTTCCATATGATAAAGGTCATACCGCCATGGGGGAATACCACTATATTGTCAATGAAGGTTATGCCGGAAACTGGGTGGATCCGGTCTGTAACTATACCTACAATGGATCTGGAGCATCATGGATTATCACCGAAGATGAAGGAAAGCATTTCATGGAGCAAATGCGACTGATTGATAACAAACCTCACAAAACACACCCAATCCTCATGACTGGTGATATTCATTGGAAGAATTACACGATTAGCGCCAGGGTAAGACTATTCAACACCTCCGGTTGTACCGGAATTGGTTTTAACTGCCAAAACAGTCTGAATCTGTATGTACTGGTGTTTGATAGCGGTTTTCTGAAACTGGAATACCGTCATAAGCAGGTAGATACGGTACTGGCAAGCTGTCCGTACGAATATGGCTGCGACGATTATTATGATCTTAAGGCAGTCCTTAATGATGATAAGGTTACCTGCTTTGTCAATGATGTCAAGCTTTTGGAATATCGTGACAAGACTCTTATGAATGGTGGAAAGGTTGCCATTACTGCAACGGCTCCGGCACAATTTACCGATGTACTCGTGATGGTTGATGAAGATACAAGAAAATGCATTGAGGAAGACATGCTTGCTTACAATCAGACGGTTTCCGAGCGCATGGAATCGCATCCTAAGATGAAACTGTACAAAAAAATTGATTTGAAAAATTTTGGCACAGGACGTCAGATTCGATTTGGACATCTCATGGGCGGAACAGAATGGTACATTGTGCTTGCACAAGGCCAGCGCAGGGTTCGACGAGATGATTTCAGCCATATCAGCTGTCTGACAGCCATTGATTTGGACGGAAACATTCTCTGGCAAAAGGGTGAACCCTCTGTCCATTATGAGCAGGGACAAATTTCCTGTGATTTTCCATTACAAATCTATGACATTGATGGCGATGGCATCGATGAAGTGATAACTGCCAAAAATTTTGAATTAATGATTCTGGACGGAAGAACCGGTGCCGTAAAGAAAAAGTGTAAAATGCCTCTGGCTGATAAAACCGATACCCAAATCATAGGGGTTCCAAATGGTATTTACAGCTTTGACCGAATCAATGCGGATGGAATACGAATCTGCAATTTTTCCGGAAACGAAAGACCTTCTGATATTCTGGTAAAGGACCGCTACTGCAGAATTTATGCGTTCAACAAGAATCTGGAGCTGCTGTGGATGTTTCGCAGCGATAAGAATACCGGTCATTTTCCTTATGCCTTTGACATCAATCAGGATGGCTATGATGAAGTTTTATGCGGATACAATCTGCTGGACCACAACGGAAAGCTCATTTGGTCCTATCCTATCGAATATGACCATACGGATGAAATTATTTCAGGAAGATTCATGGCAGGACAGAAAGAAGGACATTTTGCCTGCGTATCCGGCACCCAGGGCTTCTTTATCGGAGATTATAAGGGTAACATTCTGGTAAAGGATGATATCGGTCATGCACAACGAATCAGCACCGGAAACTATTGTCCCGAAAAAGAGGGATTTGAACTGGCAGTAGTGAACTACTGGGGTCATCAGGGAATCCTTTATTTTTATGATTCCTGTGGAAATCCACTATGGGAATATGAAAATGAACTTAACGGAAACATGCTAACTCCTGTGAACTGGGACGGTGACGGCAGAGACTTGATTCTTCTGAATGCAGACCCGAAAAAAGGCGGCCTTCTTGACGGTGATGGCATACGTTGTGTGGAATTTCCGGATGACGGCCATCCGGTGATGTGTGCAGAGACCATTAATCTTACCGGAGATGCCAGAGACGAGCTGGTGGTATGGGATTATCACAGTCTCTATATATACACACAAAGCGATGGTTATAAGGAAAATGCTTATGCACCGGCTAAATATCCACACTACAACGCTTCCAATTACAGAGGCGAATATTCTTATCCGGATGCATCTTACATCATATAATAAAAATTTGGAAGAGGGACGCATCATGCATTTCGATACCCCTTAAAATACCGTACAGATACCCTATCCCCCGGTTTTACTTCCCGTCCCGCTTCCAAATCGATAAAACAGTTGCATTCCGTCAGATTATGAATGACCGAAGACGCATATACCGGAGACGGAATCGTAACCTTTCCATCCTTGCAGAAAGCCCGGATTAGCCTGCGTGCCTTATTTACTTTGGAATATTCGCAGTCCAGAATGGCTGTTTCGCATTTCGCCTGATACAAGGAATTCCCCATCATTTTCGCCATGGCATCCCAAAAATACAATTCAAAATTTGCAACAGCCGCATAAGGATTTCCCGACAGACTTAATATAACCTTCTCATTCAGAACACTTGCAAGTGTCGGCGTTCCCGGCTGAATATTAGCACGACGGAATAACACCCGCGCTCCTGCCGTCTCAAGAACTTTTGGAATAATATCCTTTTTTCCAACGGATAC
>CAMEUH010000250.1 GCA_945938055.1 uncultured Eubacteriaceae bacterium
AGACCGGGTAGGATATTTTGATACGGAAATGGTAAAAGAATTTTTCTATGCCATATCGTATGCCGCTGGAATGAATCTTCACATAAAGAAGTTGTCCGGAAGCAATAATCACCATATCATTGAAGGAATATTCAAGGCATTTGCCAAGGCACTGGACGAAGCGGTGACTGTTGATTCCCGTATTACGGATGTGTTATCCACAAAAGGTGCACTATAGAAAACAAAACAGATTTGGAGAATATCATGTCATATAAGAAAATTATACCGGTTATCTATTTAAAAGATGAAAAATGTTATACTTCCTATGATTGTAAGGAACTGATTGCAGATGAGAATTCCTCTGCAGTTACCATTGCGGAAAGCTATCAGAATCATGGTGCAGATGAAATCATGATTCTGGACTTGTCCTATGATGATGCGTCACACGATATTGCCATCAGTATTCTTCGTGAGATTGGAAAACAGGTAGATATTCCGCTCATCGTCGGTGGAAATGTAAACCGTGTGGAGGATGTCAAAAAATACCTTTATGCAGGCGCTAAAATGGCGTTACTGGATAATGAGAGAGAATCCAACATGCTTTTACTAAAAGAAGTTGCAGATCGTTTTGGAAAAGACAAGATTGGCATGATTGTTAATCAAGAAGATGATGATTCCTTAAATCTTGCCAAAGACAATCAGATTGGGGCATTAGTATTATTAAAGGACGCTCTTTATAATGCTGAGAAGAATTCCGGCATGGAATGGATTCTTTCTGTTTCTGATGCAGCGGATGAACGGATAAAGGCTGATAATGTCATGGGAATTACCGGAACTGCTGTATCTTCACATGATTTTGACATCATGAAATTAAAAGAGGAATACGCGCAGGAAGGAATGGAAGTCAATCGCTTTGTAAGTTCCATTCCATTTGAAGAATTCCGTTTAAACTCGGATGGATTGATTCCGGTAGTTGTACAGGACTATAAAACGGATGAAGTTCTGATGGTTGCATACATGAACCAGGAATCTTATGAGAAAACCATAAAGACCGGAATCATGACCTATTATAGCAGAAGCCGGAAGGAACTTTGGGTAAAAGGACTGACTTCCGGACATTTCCAGTACGTCATGAGTCTGGACATCGACTGTGATAACGACACGCTTCTTGCAAAGGTAAAACAGATTGGTGCGGCATGCCATACCGGTAATCGTTCGTGTTTTTACCGCAGCCTTGTGAAAAAGGACATTCCTCAGACGAATCCATTAAAAGTCCTGAATGATGTCATGAATGTCATTCTGGATCGGAAAGAGCATCCAAAAGAAGGCTCCTATACCAATTATCTGTTTGATAAGGGAATTGATAAGATTTTGAAAAAATGTGGTGAGGAAGCAACAGAAATTGTCATTGCTGCAAAGAATCCGGATCCGGAAGAAATAAAGTATGAGATTTCGGATTTTCTGTACCATATCATGGTCTTAATGGCAGTAAAGGATGTAAGCTGGGATGATATCATGAAGGAGCTTGCTAACCGATAATGACAGGAATCCAGCATAAGGAATGATAGTATATGATAAAACTAATCATTACGAATTATAAAGAACGTATTTTAACGGCAACATTAGAAGGAAACTCCATGATTGAGGCCTGCCTTGAAGAAGATGGAAGCAGTTTTGTTGGAAATATCTATGTTGGCAGAGTAGAAAAAATTGTAAAAAACATTAATGCCGCTTTTATCGAAGTTGCTCCCGGACTGAAGGGATATTATTCCCTGGAAGAGAATAAGAACCATCTTTTTCTGAATCGGAAGAATACCAGTAAAGTATGCGAGGGTGACTTATTACTGGTTCAGGTGGAACGGGATGCAGTAAAGACCAAAGCAATGATTCTGACTTCACGACTGAATCTTTCCGGAAAATATATTGTTGTAAATGGTGGTATTTCCGGAATTCATTTTTCCGAGAAAATTTCCGGAAAGAAAATGAAAAAAGTACTCACAGAATTTCTTCTTCCATTCTGTTCGGAAGAATTTGGAATGATTGTACGAACAAATGCAAAAGAATTATTCGAATCATCCCAGAATCCGGAAGATGCCATGGAACTTCTAAAAAAGGAAGCACTGGAACTGACTGCACAATTTCAGGCAATCTGTAGTCAGGCAAAGACCAGAACTGCATTTACCCTGATGCATGGAAATCGTCCGGCTTACCTTAATAGTATCCTGAATGCCAGAACAGAAGAACTGGAAGAAATTATTACTGATGATCAGACCATCTGGCAGGAAATCCAATCCTGTCAGGATGAAAGCATCCTAAAAAAGCTTCGTCTCTATGAAGATTCACTTCTTTCTCTGTCGAAGCTGTACCGCATAGAGGAGCAGCTTACAGATGCTTTAAAAGAACGTGTCTGGTTAAAATCCGGGGGATATCTTGTTATCCAGCCAACGGAAGCATTGACCGTAATTGATGTCAATACCGGAAAATGTATCCAGTCAAAAAATAATCGGGAAGAAGTCTTTTTTAAAGTGAATCAGGAGGCTGCCATTGAAATTGCAAAACAACTGCGGCTTCGAAACTATTCCGGGATTATTCTGATTGACTTTATTGACATGAAAGAGTCTTGCCATAATACAGAATTACTGGAACTGCTTTCTGGCATGGTTATCAAAGACCCCGTGAAAACAACGGTTGTGGATATTACAAAACTCGGCCTTGTGGAATTAACAAGAAAAAAGATAAGAAAACCGCTTTATGAGCAGTTACAATAAATAACAATTCATGGAGGAAGAGAGAATATGAAGATGAAAGGTAAAATGCTGTCATTATCCATTGTACCACTCATTGTACTTGGGGCAGCGACAATTATTTTAAGCAAGGCCAAAATCACGGACGTTGTCTCTGAGGTGGTTGCCAGCGGATTGGAGTCTACTGCACTTTCCGTGCGTAACACATTGGAGTATGCTGATGATGGGGTCTATGCCCTGGACGAAAACCAGAATCTCATGAAAGGTACATTTAATGTGACGGAAAATGTTTCCATTGCCGATGAGATTAAAAAGAACACTGATACGGAAATTACCATCTTTTTTGGGGATACCCGCTACATGACATCTGTTTTAAATGAAAGCGGAGAACGTGTTCTCTACACCCAGGCAAGTGCCAAGGTCATTGATGAGGTACTAAGAAACGGCAGGGATTATTTTGCCCAAAACGTAGATGTGGTTGGCGAAAAATTCTATGCATATTATGTTCCTCTTTATGACAGTAGTTCACAGCTCCCAATTGGCATGGTATTTGCCGGAAAGAGTCAGGCGGATGTGGAGGCAGAGATTTCATCCATTAAATGGCTGATCATCATGGTGATGTTTTTGGTAACCGTTGGATGCGGTCTGGTGATTTTCTTCGTTGTTTCCAACATGGTAAAGAGTCTTCATGCAGGAAGCAATACTCTTATGAAAGTTGCAGAGGGTAATCTTG
>CAMEUH010000251.1 GCA_945938055.1 uncultured Eubacteriaceae bacterium
GGTCTCTCTCTACAGAGGCTGCATCCAGTTCCCTTGCGGTAATATCATCCAGCTGCGTAATGGAGCGGTTAATGTTCTGTGCACAAACCTGCATGATTTCAAGAATCAAGGACTGTGCAATATCCTTTTTCCCATCACGGCTATATTCCGTACATTTATGATACTGATTAATGTACTTTTCATAATTTCCTTTTAACTCCTGAATGATAGCCATTTTTTCTTCGTCTGTTGCATTCCGTTCCTCGTAGCGTGCAATGGCATCATCCACATTTACAATTTTCTCATCAATGATTTTTTCATACAAATCATAGGTTGCTTCCGTGGTTCCGTTTACATGAATGAAAATATTTCCCTTTATGTCTGAGAAATTTTTTGAAATGGCAGATACATCCTTTAAATTTTCTACCTGTACCGCCATAATTTCCATGGAATTTTCCTTTAATTCCGAAATTGTAATTCCAAGAAGTCCCATTCCGATACTGGCAATGACAGCCATAATTACAATTAGTAATAAAATTTTTGATGACATCTTTTTCATGGCAGAAACTCCCTTTCTTTTTGAAATATTTCTCTTTGCTTCTGTTTATTATTTTAATCGATTTCCTAAGATATTTCAAGGACAATTCCCAAAATCAGGCAGTTGCCGCTTAGGCAAAATCAAATAAGGAAAGCTGATTTGAGTCCGGAAGTTCCCCCAGAATTCCCAGCCTGTCCAAAAGCTCAATCTGTGTGGAGGTTGCTTTCGTCCGGATACGAAAATCGTCTTTTGAAAGAAACTCGCCGTTTTTCGCCGCATCCGCAATGGCAATCGCCGCATTTTCACCCAGACCATCAATGGCATTAAAGGACGGCATGATTTTTCCGTCAATAATCTGGAACCGCAGGGCATCCGCCTTAAATAAATCTATCGGCATGAACTCAAACCCACGTGCATACATTTCCTGAACAATTTTCATGTCACGGAGCATTCCTTCTTCTTTGTTGGAAAGTTCCCCTGAATCATTCCTTTTCTTGAAATCAGCCAGATACCATTCCAGCTTGTCTCTTCCCATACACATGACTTCATAGGAAAATGCCTTGGCGCGGATACTGAAAAAAGATGCATAATAAGCGAGCGGATAAAACACCTTACAGTATGCAATACGCCATGCCATCATTACATACGCCGCCGCATGTGCCTTCGGGAACATATATTTGATTTTTTTGCAGGACCAGATATACCAGTCCGGTACACCGGCTGCCAGCATGGCTTCCTCCCACTCAGGCTTTAGGCCCTTTCCCTTACGGACACTCTCCATGATGGTAAAGGATAACTCGCTATCCATTCCCATGCTGATAAGATAAATCATGATATCATCACGGGTACAGATTGCAGTGGAAATCGTTGCCTTTCCTTCCTGAATCAAAGTCTGTGCATTTCCAAGCCATACGTCCGTACCATGGGAAAGACCTGCAATTCGAACCAGATCGGAAAAATGCTGTGGTTTCGTATCAATTAACATCTGCATGGCAAAATCTGTACCAAATTCCGGAATGCCAAGTGCCCCAAGCTTACACCCGCCAATATCTTCCGGCGTGATTCCCAGTGCCGAGGTATCCTTAAATAAAGACATAACCTCCGGGCTGTCTAACGGAATCTCCTTTGGATCCAGTCCGGTTAAATCCTGAAGCATACGAATCATGGTCGGATCATCATGACCCAGAATATCCAGTTTTAACAGGTTATGGTCAATACTGTGGTAATCAAAATGTGTTGTTACAATATGGGTTGTCATGTCATTTGCCGGATGTTGCACCGGTGTAAACGTATTAATATCCAGTCCATGAGGCAGAACAACAATTCCCCCCGGATGCTGTCCGGTCGTACGCTTGACTCCCGTACATCCTTCTGCTATCCTGGCAATTTCAGCCGGACGCTTATGGATGTTATGTTCTTCATAATATTTTGCCACATATCCATACGCAGTCTTATCTGCTACCGTACCAATCGTTCCGGCTTTAAAGGTATGACCCTTTCCGAAAATAACCTCTGTATAATCGTGCGCCTTACTCTGATATTCACCGGAGAAATTAAGGTCAATATCCGGCTCTTTATTTCCCTTAAATCCCAGGAAGGTTTCAAACGGAATGTCAAATCCCTCTTTATTTAACTTTGTGCCGCACACCGGACACATTTTATCCGGCATGTCACAGCCTGCGCCACCGGAAAATGCCTTCACCTCTTCCGAATCAAAATCAGAATAATAGCATTTCGGGCAAAGATAGTGCGGGCTTAACGGATTTACCTCCGTAATACCTGCCATGGTTGCTGCAAACGAAGAACCCACCGAACCACGGGAACCAACCAGATAGCCGTCTTCATTTGATTTCCATACCAGTTTCTGTGCAATGATGTACATGACTGAGTAACCATTTGAAATAATGGAATTTAATTCCTTATCCAGACGCTTTACCACAATGTCAGGAAGATTCTCTCCATACATTTCCTTTGCTCTTTTATAACAGATATCACGCAGGTCATTATCGGAATTTTCAATGACCGGCGGACATTTTTCCCAGCTGACAGGGTCAATTTTTTCGCACATGTCTGCAATCAGGTTCGTATTGGTAATGACCACTTCTTCTGCTTTTTCACTTCCAAGATACATGAATTCCTCCAGCATCTCCTCCGTTGTCCGAAGGAAAAGAGGTGCCTGATTATCTGCATCATCAAAACCTTTTGCAGACATGATGATTCTCCGGTAGATTTCATCCTCCGGATTCAGGAAATGAACATCACAGGTTGCCACTACCGGTTTATTGAATTTTTCGCCAAGTTTCACAATCTTCCGGTTAATTTCCTGCAAATCCTCTACCGACTGAACCGGATGTTTGTCACTTTCAATCATGAACATGTCATTCCCAATCGGCTGGATTTCCAGATAGTCATAGAAATTGACCAGTCGCGCAATGTCTGCCTCTGAATGACCGTTTAAAACAGCCTGATAAAGTTCTCCCGCTTCACATGCCGAACCAATAATCAGTCCTTCCCGGTGCTTTAGGAAATCACTTTTCGGAATTCGTGGTCTGCGGTTATAATAAATCAAATGGGAATTGGAAATCAGCCGGTACAGGTTGACCCTTCCCACATCACTGGTCGCAATAATGATAGCATGATACGTCGGCATTTTTTTGATGGTTTCCGGATTCATCTCATTGAGACCATTCACGTCTTTCAGCATGAAAATATCCCGTTCTTTCAGCATATCCAGAAGCTTTACAAAGATTTCTGCCGTACATCCGGCATCATCTACCGCACGATGATGGCTCTCCAATGAAACCGAAAGTGCCTTTGCAACGGTATCCAGTGTGTATTTATTCAGATTTGGAAGCAATGCTCTGGAAAGAGAAACCGTATCCACGATGGTATTGGTAACCTGTCGTCCCAT
>CAMEUH010000252.1 GCA_945938055.1 uncultured Eubacteriaceae bacterium
GCATATGCACTAAAGCATCATTTTGATGAGATTGATACCATTGATATTCTGGACTGTAACGGTGGCGACCATGGTTATCCGTTTGCAACTAATTTCAACCCTGAAATTAATCTGCGTGAAGTTTCGGCACCGGGAAGTTACTGGGAGAATGGACACTGGGTTGAGATTCCGGCAATGAGCATTAAGAGGGAATATGATTTTGATAAAGTGGGACAGAAGGATATGTATCTGCTTCATCATGAGGAAATTGAGTCCCTGGCAAAGAATATTCCGGGGGTTAAGAAGATTCGTTTCTTCATGACATTTGGACAAAGTTATCTGGACCACATGAGATGCCTTGAAAATGTAGGAATGCTTTCTACCACACCGATTCAGTACGAAGGACATGAAATCGTGCCCATTCAGTTCCTGAAAGCATTACTTCCGGACCCGGCAACGCTGGGACCTCGTACCAAGGGAAAGACTAACATCGGTTGTATCTTTACCGGAAAAAAGGATGGCGTGGAGAAGAAATATTATGTATACAATGTCTGTGACCATGAAGAATGCTATAAGGAAGTGGGTTCACAGGCAATTTCCTACACCACGGGAGTTCCGGCAATGATTGGCGGAATGATGCTTCTGACGAAAACATGGAATAAGCCGGGGGTATTTAATGTGGAAGAATTTGATCCGGATCCGTATATGGAGGCCTTGAATCGATGGGGACTTCCGTGGACAGAGAATTTTAATCCGGTACTTGTTGAATAAGGAGAATGAAAATGGATTTTTCCAGGGTGAAAACACCATGTTATATTATTGATGAGGATAAGCTGGAGGAAAATTGTAAGATTCTTCAATCCGTCATGGAAAAGACGAACTGCAAGATTCTTCTGGCACAGAAAGCGTATTCCTGTTATGGAACTTATGGGACAATCGCTAAATATTTAAGCGGAACGACAGCAAGTGGTGTTAATGAGGCGAAACTTGGACGGTATGAAATGGGAATCCCGTATGGCAAGGAAACGCATGTTTTTAAGCCGGCATACACGGATGAAGAGATGGACGAGCTGGTAGAATTATGTGATCACATTGTATTTAATAATCTGCGTCAGTGGAAACGTTTTCGGGATAAGATTCAAAAAGCACGGAAAAAAGGAAAGGATATCCAGTGTGGAATCCGGATTAATCCGGGCTATTCAGAAATCGAGACACCGATTTACAATCCCTGTTTTGCTGGCTCCAGACTTGGGACCACCCTTTCGGAGTTCGAAAAGGACATCCAGTATAACCCGGATATTCTAGAAGGAGTTGATGGTCTTCATTTTCATACCATGTGTGAGCAGAATTCCGATGTATTGGAGCGGACGCTTCCATTTGTGGAGAAAATGTTCGGAAAGTATTTAAAGGACATGAAGTGGATAAATTTTGGCGGTGGACATCATGTGACACGCGGGGATTATGATGTGGAGAAACTGGTTGAATGTATCAGTCACATGCAAAAGACCTATGACGTGGAGGTATATCTGGAACCGGGGGAAGCAGTTGCGTTAAATGCAGGCTATCTGGTTAGTACGGTGCTTGATACAGGGTATCATGACATTAATTATGCCATTCTTGATACGTCAGCGGCATGCCATATGCCGGATGTACTGGAAATGCCATACCGCCCGATGATTATTGGCAGCGGAAACCCAAATGAAAAGGATTATACCTATCGTCTTGGTGGCCCGACCTGTCTTGCCGGAGATATTATTGGAGATTATTCTTTTGATGAACCGTTAAGGGAAGGAGACAGATTGGTATTCTGCGATATGGCGATTTACAGCATGGTAAAGAATAATACTTTTAACGGAATGAATTTGCCGGATATCCTGATTCATAATGAAAAGTATGGATTTCGGGAGTATAAGACCTTCGGATACGAAGATTTTCGAAGAAGAGTGTAAGCAGAAGAAGAAGGTACTTGTCAAAAAATGGAGATTTCTATATAATGAGAGTATCATTAATAAAAAACAAAATGGAGAAAAGAAATGAGAAGAAAAATAAGTTTTATCATGGCTGTAATGCTTATGATGGCATTTACTGTCACAGGATGTAAAGATGCGGGTACTAAGTCAGAAGCATTAATCTACAAAAGCTATATAGAAGCTGTCATGGGCTGTAGTTATCGTGGAGAGATAGACCGCTATCTGGAGGAAGTTGATTCAGAGGAATCGGAAGCCAAGGAAGTATATGAGAGTACTGTTGAATATTATGCTGTTCAGCTGATGGAATATAATGCTGTTTCCAGCGAATATATTTCAGAAGACTTGTACAATAAATATGTTGAACTCGCAAGGCAAATCATGGCAAAGACCAAGTATAATGTAAATGAAGCAACCAAGGTGAATGGAGAATATCAGATAAAGATTGAAATCTATCCGGTTGACATTAATGACATTTCGTATGATGATGTAGAGAAATGCATCAATGACTTTGAAAAGCAGCTGGATGGTGTGGATACACAGGCACTTTCGGATGAAGAGTGGGCACAATATGAAGAAACATATGGCGAAAATGTTTATAATGCTCTTAGCAGTTATGTAGATAAGATTGGTTATAAGGATGTTGTGTCAAAGATTGTCATTATCCAGTTTGATGAGGATGGTAATTATGGATTGGCAGAAGAAGACTGGTATGACATTGATGATTATGTTGTTGATATGAAGTAAGGGTTCTTATTAGGTAAGAAAGACGTTTAAAGTCTCTGGAGTGTATTCCGGGGACTTTTTTTGTTCACATTTTTTTCACAGAAAAATTAGCACTCACCTATTGACAGTGCTAATAATGAGTGTTATATTACAGATAGAACAAAAGGAAAGGATAAACCAATTAGAAATCTTACAAAGAATCCAATGATTTTTCCGCACCGAATGTTTGAAATGTAACAATCAATAAAATGGATTTGTGGAAGGAGCGATGACTTATGTATATGCCAAGTATTTTTGGAGAAAGGTTTTTGGATGATTTTTGGGGAGATTCCTTTGGAGGATATCAGATGAATAATCTGATGAATACCGATGTAAAGGATACCGAGCAGGGCTATGAACTTACAATGGATATGCCTGGGTTCAAGAAGGAAGATATTAAGGCGGATCTGGAAAATGGGTATCTGACCATTCATGCTGAAAAGAATTCCAGTCAGGATGAAACAGACGAAGACGGACGTTATATCCGCCGGGAACGTTTTTCAGGTTCCTGCAGCAGAAGCTTTTATGTAGGCGAAGATGTGACAAAGGAAGATATTAAGGCAAAATTTGAAGATGGTACCTTAAAGCTTTTTGTTCCGAAGATGGAAGCAAAACCTACTGTAGAACAGAAGAAGTTTATTGCCATTGAAGGGTGAATGGCATAAGGAAACACATTTTTGAATTAAGGAGGAATGACTTATGTATATGCCA
>CAMEUH010000253.1 GCA_945938055.1 uncultured Eubacteriaceae bacterium
CAGAATTTTGGCAAATATGAATCCACACCGCGAAACGGCGAAGAGTTTCAGGAGGCAAAAACACATTTTATCGACCATTTTGAGGGCGGTGAGAGTATGCTTTTTCTGGCGCAGAGGATTTATAATCTTCTGGATGAGCTAGAGGCGGAATCGAATGAAAAAACATATCTTCTGGTGGCACATAACGGAATTGCACGTGTGATAAATTCCTATTTTTGTGACATGAGTAATGAAGAGTATGCCAGATTTGGAATCAGAAATTGTGAGGTTCTGGAGTTTGAGTTTTAGAAATCGTGAATTAAATTCAGATTGAAAAAATACGAATTTTATGGTAGTATAGGCACATATGGGAGAAGTCCCTGATTAGGAGGTTTAGATACGATGGAACAGTACAAGCAGGAATTTATACAATTCATGGTAGATAGTGATGTATTACGTTTTGGCGAATTTACGTTAAAGAGTGGAAGAAAGTCTCCGTTTTTCATGAACGCAGGACTTTATGTGACGGGAACACAGCTTCGTAAACTTGGTGAATATTATGCCAAGGCAATTCATGAACATTACGGGGATGATTTTGATGTACTTTTTGGACCTGCATACAAAGGAATTCCACTGAGCGTTGCAACCACTATGGCATATAGTGAACTGTATGGAAAGGATATTCGTTACTGTTCTAATCGTAAGGAGATAAAGGATCATGGAGATACGGGAATTCTTCTGGGAAGTCCGATAAAGGATGGGGACCGTGTGGTAATTATTGAAGACGTAACCACATCCGGAAAATCCATTGAAGAAACATTTCCGATTATTAAAGCACAGGGAAATATTACCATTAAGGGACTGATGGTTTCCTTAAACCGCATGGAAAAGGGACTTGGCGGAGAGAAGAGTGCTCTTGCTGAGATTAAGGAAAAATACGGATTTGATGCAAATGCAATTGTTTCCATGGAAGAAGTCGTGGAATTTTTGTATAATAAACCTTATAAGGGAAAAATTATCATTGATGACACGATTAAAGCTGCAATTGATGCATATTATGAGCAGTATGGTGCAAAATAAGGAGGCGGTTGAATGGATGAAAAGTATTATAAGACAGTAAAGTCTTCCGGAGCATTAAGTCTTGTTGCAGGGATTATTACGATTACAGTGGGAGTGACAACGGGAATTCTTTTGATTGTAAGTGGTGCAAAGCTCCTTTCGTGTAAGTCCAGACATTTATTTTAGAAAATGCGGGCGTCATGATGATATGACAGGTTAATTAGATGATATAGTTTGTTTTGGGATAGAGGTTATTGTGGGAAAAATTAATAAAAAGCATAGGATATTAAGTGGAATTGCATTTTCTGTTTATGTTATTCTGCTGATATATTTTATGTTCTTTGCAGAAAGTCTCGGAAGAGGAATTGCCTCTTCTGCGTATCATTATAATCTCGAGCCGTTTAAAGAAATATCCAGGTTTATTACATACAGAGACCGACTGGGAATGGAAGTGGTAATTGCCAATCTTCTTGGCAATGTTTTAGCTTTCGTTCCTTTTGGTTTATTCCTGCCTGGACTGATT
This sequence comes from uncultured Eubacteriaceae bacterium, assembly GCA_945938055.1. Classification (GTDB taxonomy): domain Bacteria; phylum Bacillota; class Clostridia; order Lachnospirales; family Lachnospiraceae; genus MGBC120314. The sequence goes on from CAMEUH010000253.1 coordinate 1,562, forward strand.
AATAACCGGTTCGGATTTATGGGAATGACATTATTAAGTTTTGATTTAAGCTTATTTATTGAACTTTTGCAGCTGGCTTCCAAGGTAGGAAGTTTTGATGTGGATGATTTGATTTTGAATACGATTGGCGGTCTTTTGGGATACTGTATTTTCCGGGCTGCATGGAAATATCGAAAAAGGAATGTGACAACGAATGGAGAAAGTGAAATTTAGTGACAGGCATACCTCTGTGGGAGGCGTTATTTCCGTGACAATGGGGAGTGTGGCGATTCTTCTTGTGCTCATAGGTGTGGCGCTTTCATTTGCAAATAAAGGAAATGGTCCACTAGTGGTTGGTGCGTTGGGAATTGCTGCATTTCTTTTTGATGTGGGTGGACTTGCCATTGGTCTGCTTAGTTTTAAGGAAAGTGATAAATATTACAAGGCTTCCATCGCAGGCTCCATGATGTGTGGTGTGCTGTTTGTGTTTATGCTGGGAATTCTTTTGATGGGAATATGAAAGGATAATGAGAATGGATTATAGGACTCTTTTTGCAAAAGAAAACGAGAGCGTCAGGGAACGGTATGAACTTGCCATGGAACGGATTGATTCCATTGAAATGGAAGATATGCAGGGAGGAGCATACAGGGATTTTTTTGTTAAAACAGCTGATTTCATAAAGTGGATGGATAAGGTCTGGAATCAGGTGGAATCCGGGGAATTAGAGCAGTCGTCCATGGAACAGCTGAAACTTCATAATATCGGTTTATATAAAGACATTCTTCCTGAAAATTATGAGACAAGCTATGCAAATCCGGCATATGCCGTAAAGCAGCTTGGCGAAGTGTTCGGAGGAATTCTTTCTTTTGTGTATACGGAAATCCGCGGCATGATTGTATATGCTTATGAGGGCAGACTTATGGACATGACAATCTGTGCGGAATTATTTTTGCAGATTTACTGTCTGTTTGCGGACTCCATTGAGCCATCTTACAAAGAAGTACATGAAGCGGTTTACTGGTATGTAAGCGATTATGCGGAACTTACCGTGGAGCATCGGATTCGTGAGCAGATTGATCCTTCGCTTTCTTTTGCCAGGGATATTATCATGGAATCAGACCTTACGGATTTGCGCTATTTATACCGCTTCGGGGAATATATTACGGAAAATGAACTGGGAGTCGCAAGGTTTCTGAATACTCTCCCGGAAGAAGAAATTGAAAAAATGGCAGACACTTTTACGGAAGGTTATCGCAAAGGCTTTATTCTTGGGAATAAGGACTTGTCCAAGAAGAAAACGGTTAATATCCGGTATGTGCTTGGATTTGAACGGGTGGTAAAAAAGTCCATTGAGAATTTTAAGAAAATGGGACTGGAAACGACGCTTTACCGTGCGGCAACCTATAGTGTGAATAAAAGAATGCATATCCGGAATGGCTATTATGGGGCAGTACCGAATAAACAGATGGAATACGACCATCGATTTGATAATGCATTCTATCTGGACAAAGCGTTCATGGAGCGAAAGCTTGAGGTGACAAGGACGGCTTATGAAAAGTATAAGGAACTTGCATATGTATTTGCAGGTCCGGCTGTCATGGAGACTTTTGGTGAGAATCCATTTGAGCCGGCAGTAAAGCCTGAAGCAATACAACTTTCGATAAAACAAAAGGAACTTTCGGTAACACTGGCAAATGAACTGGCACAGATTACAAATGAGTATATAAAAGGTGAGGAACGAAGTTTCACGATTATTGCATATCCGGTACCGGAAATTGGCAGGGAATTTGAGGCGATTTTTGCAGAGACAGTCAAAATCAATACGCTGGATTATGAGAAATATCAGAAGATCCAGCAGACGATCATCGAC
>CAMEUH010000254.1 GCA_945938055.1 uncultured Eubacteriaceae bacterium
CAGGATTAATGGTACGTCCTGCAATAAACAAGCTGATATTAAATATTTCCATGAGAATTAGTGCCCATAAATACTTTCGGGAAACAGCACGTTTTTTTACAATGCTGTAGATTAAAAGGAAAAGCTGTACGACCATATATCCATACAATATAACATAAAAGAAAACATGACCCGGTCCATAGGTATGGCCTAAAACAGAAGCATCACCATAGCTATCCAGAAATACTGTCTTATAGTAAAAATCATCAAAACCAACCGTCAGCACCATTGCATATACCATAAAACTATAGGAATACATAATTGCCCTAAGCCATGCTGAAACATTGTAATTGCAAATTGCACATATTAAAAATACGTTAATCAGCGGAAGAAAACAGCCACCCAGATAGCAAAGCTTATTTGCAAGAACCGCTTCTTGGACACTCGTTGAAAGAGCAATGGATAAATATCCGCTATTTGCCAATACCATAAGCAGGATCAAAACCATAAAGTAATAATTTATTTTTCTTGTTTCAAACGTAAATATTAGTATAATCAGATTTAATAAAGCTAAGATGGTCGTTATCAAAAAGTAAGCTGTCATGGAACTGTTTCTCCTTCCATAGATGAAATTATCTCATTGTAGTATATCGGACAAATATCCTTATTTGACAAAAAACCGATGTCATAATATGTCCTCAAAATTAAACTTAAGGCCATATTACGACATCGGTTTTTACACCCAAACATTTATTTAAAAAAAACACATTCATTGTCTTTTCCATAGATTTCCTTCTTTCTTGAGCAAATGACACGTTTCAATGGAAATATTATATCATAACCTCCTGCATCCTGCATCAAAAAATTTAACTAGGAAATCTTCCTGACTTTACCATCCCATATCCATCAGCCACCGATTTACCTTCTCCTCCCTCTTTCTCTCCATGCCGTCTTCCATTCTGTCAAGCTTAAGTTCCCCACAAATACTGCCATCCAGAAGATACAAAATCCGGTTACATCTGCTGGCTACCTTGCTGTCATGAGTTACCAGAAGAATGGTCGTTCCTTCTCGGTTTAACTTCACAAATTCCTCCATAACTCCGGCTGCCGCACTTTTATTTAAAGCCCCCGTCGGTTCATCCGCAAACAGAATCTCCGGCCGGTTCATCATGCTCCTGCAAATACAGGCACGTTGAAGCTGCCCTCCGGAAACCTGTGTAATACTACGATCCGCCAGATTCGGAATGGACAGTTTCTCCATTAATTTCAGTGCCTCATTGGTCAACTCGGCTTTTGATTTTCTGTTTCTCTTCATGATTTTATTTAACTGTACCGCCGGTAACAGAATGTTATCCAGAATATTCAGATTGCTCATCATATTCATCTGCTGGAAGACAAATCCCATCCGGTTTAGCCTTAAGTCTGCCTTCTCATCCTCTGACAGTCCCGCAATCTCCTGACCCTTTAGCCATACCTTTCCCTCGGACGGACAGTCCATGCCTGCCACATTATATAAAAGTGTCGATTTTCCGGAACCGGACGGTCCCATGACTGCCACCATCTCTCCTGACTCCATCGTAAAGGAAACATGGTCTAATATTTGATTCTTACATAAATTCTCTACTCTTAATAATTCTGCCATTGCTTCTATTCCTTTCTCATACAACACTCAAAGGCCTTGACCTTTTTAATTTCCAAAATACCGGTCCATACCGCAATACCCGCTGTGATCAGGCAGATTGCCGGTATCAGGATCAATACATTTCTCCAGTCTGTGACAAACCTGAATCCATCTGCGCCAAAAGACTTTATAATCATACCGCAAAGTCCTTCTCCTAAAATTTCTCCAAAGAACATTCCTGCCGTCACGCCTGCCACGGCAGACAATAACCCTTTTACCATATAGATTTTTTGAATGTGTGCGTTCGTAAAGCCTAATGCTTTATACAAAGAGACCGAATAACGGTTTTTCTCAACAATCAGTCGTAAAAACAACGTAATCACTGCAAAAATAATTACCACGGAAGTTCCTGCAGAAACCTTGGATGCCAGTTTGATCTCCTGTAACGTCTGTCCATAGGTTTCTGCCACATAATCCGCAATATCTACTGCCTTTACCCCCGCACCGTCATATTCATCAATCCACTGTTCTCTTGATACCGATGGTTTTAGGGAAACATACACAATACTCCACATAACCGGCGTTTTATTGTCCCCAATTCCTGCCTTTGCTGTTTTTCCACCATTGGTAATGTCCGAATAAATACCACATATGGTATATGTTACTTTTCTTCCTCCTACTAACATCTTAAGACTGTCTCCCACAGAAAGACCCAGTTCTTCTGCATTTAAGGAAGATAATGAAAGCTCTGTTTCATCTTCCGGTGCCCTTCCTTTTACATAGCTCACCGGAAATATGGTATGATTGCCCTCTTCCACAGTCAGATTACAACTTGTGCCATCCGAAAGAAAAACCGGATAAGATTTTGTCTGAAGCAGGGCATATTTTTCCACCCGCACATCATTTTCCAGTTTTGCAATGACTGTCTGCGTTGTTCCACGAATATCTTCTGTCTGCCGTACATCGATGCGGATTTCTCCGTCACCAATGCCCATATAGGTTACAAATTTATTGGACGAAAGTGTACTATACAGATTCTGTGGCACAAGCATCAAAAAGGTACAGGCTGACACCACAAATCCAATAAAAAGATATTGTCCCCGTTCCTTTTGCTTTTCCTCTTTCTGAACAGTAAACAGTGCTTCTAGAACAGAAAGCTTTTCTGTTTTTTTCAGGATGCACCAGATAGAAAGCAACATGATTCCCTCTGCCACAAGCACTGCCATAACAGCAAGGATTCCTGTCTGCCATCCATTTTTAGATACCCCATACAATTCCTGTATCTGACGAACCAAGGGGTTCTTAAGAAAATAAGCAGTAAGCAGCCCCAGAAACGCTCCGCACACAGAAAGAAAAATGTATTTTGAAAAATACAGCTGTCTGATTTCTCTTTTTCCAATTCCCAGCGCCTTTAACATTCCTACTTCTTTCTTATCCTTTTCCATGCAAATATTCAGGATAAAACGGATGCAAAGCATGGAAATCAGAAGCACAACAATGCTCACAAGAAAAATCACCAAAATCATCATTCCGTCAGATAGTGCATTCATCATACGAATCAGCGGTTTTGTGATAGTTGGACCGTTTGCCGGCAGTCCTTCTTGTGCATAGGCTGTACCAAATGCTCCAAAATCCGCCCCCTCTTCCAGCATAAATTCAATCAGGTATTCTTCTTCTCCCTGTCCTTTGATGCTTTCATAGTCTTCCTCATTTACAAGAAACCGTTTGGAGGAAGACATCATGGAATTCATCTGTGAGTCCCTGATAAAACCCGCAATTGTAAGTTTACAGGTTCCAATCTC
>CAMEUH010000255.1 GCA_945938055.1 uncultured Eubacteriaceae bacterium
TTTACCAGCCTGTCCTCATTTAAATTTGAAATGCGACTCCCTAAATCACGCATCATTTCCAGATCTTCCCCCTTTAATTCCGTATTTTTTAAGATGTTTAAAGACTCCTCCCATGCCAGTGTCAAATGACAGGAACCAATAACCTCCATTTTCCGGTAAAGAACGCAAAGCCATTCTTTCACGACACCGTCTGTTTTTAAGGATAATTCCCGTATGATTTCCGGAAGGACCTCTCTTCCAAAAAGAATTTCCCCTGCTAGTCCTTCCATAAAATCACGAATGTTTTGCAGTAATTCCACTCTTTTTTTCATGGAAGCTGCCATGTTCCATCCAATCATGGAAGAAGAAAAAACAATCATCAGACTTCCTATCAGCTTAATCACAACATTCTCCCATCCATTCAAAATTTTCATTATAGATGTACTGATATCGTTTTGAGCCGTTCCACCCACATAATACATAGCGTTCAAACAGTTTCTCCCTCATCAGTTCACCAATTCCTTTTTTGTGAAGCAGCTCCTCAAGGGAATTTCCATGTATGGTTGCAAGAATATTACAGCCGCTTAAAGCTGCATATTCCATGGCGTGACAATCCTCCACGTCCCCTATTTCATCCACCGCAATAATATCCGGACGCATGGAACGGACCAGCATCAGCATGCCGTCCCTTTTCTGACAGCAGTCCAGGACATCCGTACGAATTCCCACATTATTCTGAGGCTTTCCCAAATAGCAGGATGCTATTTCCGAACGTTCATCCACCACCCCGATGGTAAAACCATGAATATTTTTTATTCCATCACTAAAAATCCGAACCAGGTCTCTTAGCAGTGTCGTCTTTCCCATGCCCGGACGAGACAGAATCAAGGTATTCTGAAACTGTCCGTTTTCTATCAGAAAATCTGAAACCTTTTCCCCACATCCCAGAATCTGTCTGGATACACGGATATTAAGTGCCTGAATGTTGCGGATGGTCCGGATGACTCCATTTTCATAAACGGCCCTTCCACAGATACCAATACGATGGCCTCCGCTAACCGTAATATAACCTTTTCTTAGTTCATCATTAAATGCATAAAGAGAATAATTGGTAATATACTCCATGGTTTCCTTGATATCTGCTTCTTTTACCATGTAAGAATTTTCCTTTTGCTCTTTTTCCAGTACCTTTCCATTTAAAAAATACTCTTCCTGGTTCATCCGCAATATCATGGGTTTATCTGTTCTTAAGCGCAGCTCGGTTAATTCTTCATCCGGAATGTTCTCCAGTCTTGTGCGAATATCAAGTGCAATCAGATGTAAAAGGTCCTTTCTCATAGGTCACATCACTTCCTTTAATGCAATATATGTTGTCCCATGAAAATGTATTACCGGTTCCTGAATTTTTACAAAAATAAAAAACCCGCTTCCGGGTTTTTCATTCTTTGTACTCTTTATTTTGTCATGCCGACCAGCAAATCATCCAGTTCATACCAGAATTCCTCTGACACATCCGGTCTTCCTTTAGAATCAACCGGAACATTAACGATTACCTCTTTCTTATATCCTGCCTGGGTAACATATTTTTCCAGAATGGAATAAACATTCTGTCCATAGGTTTCCTCATAAATCTGCCATTGTTCCTCTGTTACCTCTAAAAGGTCCATTCCATCAAACATCTCATTGTAAGATTCCATGTACCGTTTGATTTCTGTTGCCGAAATATCATTTAGATTTAATGGCCGAACGACCACCTCCAGCTTTTTTCCTTCTTCCTCCATGCCTTCGGATTCCCGAATGAAAAAAGCGGTCTTTTCCAGGATTGTCCCGGCAAGTTCTTCATACTTTGAAAAAAGTTCTTTGGAAATCGTTTTCTCATTGACCCCGTTATAAAGCATGAGCTGTCTTGCATAGTATTCCCTGACTGCCTCATGCATCACTTTTGCATTATCTGTGTCTGCATCCACATAACAGACATAGGGTTCAAAATTCCCATGATAACGGCTTTCCATCATTGCTTCCAGATAAATGGCACCCTTTCCTTTCTCATCCTCTTTCTTGTGCATCCCACAGGCTGAAAGGAATATGATTCCGGCTAACAGGATGAAAAATATTCTTTTTGTTATATTTCTTTTTTTCATGATTTTCTCCATCATTCTTTTGCATCCAGTTCATTAATCGTTTCTGTCATGAGATTGACAAACTCCTGGATTCCACGATATATTCCGTCAAAGCCATCTCGTTCGATCTGTTCCAGATACTGTCGGCAAAAATGCTCTAATTTCCATTTTTGTAAACTTTCCGCCTGCTTCATGACTGCTGAAACTTCCCGGCAAAAATCCTCCAGTTCGAACCGTTCATAGGCTATTTTAATGTTTTCCATATGTTCTTTCATCTTAATGCTGCTCCTCCATCCGGCTTATTTATGATACGGTTCTTTTGCCGAAATGCGGAATGCCCTGTATATCTGCTCCAGCAAAATCACACGCATAAGCTGGTGTGGAAAGGTCATGGGTGAAAAACTTAAGAGGAAATCTGCCCTTTGATTCACAGCCTCATCCAAGCCCAGAGAGCCGCCAATAATAAAGGTAATGTCACCTTTTCCCGATACTGCCAGTGCATCCAGTTTTTCCGACAGTTCCACCGAATCCAGCATCTTCCCCTTAATTGCCAGCACTATCACATAAGAATTTTCTCTTACATGCGCAAGAATCCGTTCTCCTTCCTTCATGAGAATCTTTTTATTTTCTGCTTCACTGGCATTATCCGGAGTTTTCTCGTCTGCGACCTCCACAATATCCAGCTTACAGTAGCGCGACAGTCTCTTTGTGAATTCCCCAATGGCATCCCTGTAAAATTTTTCTTTTATTTTTCCAACAGTAACCAACGTAATTTTCATATCATAAATTCTAACATAAAACTTTCTTTTTCACCACACTTAGTATATAATTTTATCAAAATGATTCAAAGAAAGTGAGGATAATCATGTCTTTTTGTCCAAAATGTAAATCCGAATACATAAACGGAAGGCCAACCTGTGCAGACTGCGGCACTCCTCTGGTAGATTCCTTAGAGGAACTTCTTGCAGAAGAACCTGTTCTGCCTAAAGAAAGCGAAACAGATGACGAACTGGAGAACAGCAGCAGCCCCGTAGACGAAACAGAAAAGGAAACTGATGATGAGAGCCGTCCGGAACGTGTCTATACATTTGTTTCCAAAAAAGAAAAATATAAGGACTATCGTTCTACCGGTTACACTTTTCTAATCGTGTCCGTTGCGGGACTGATTCTCATTACCCTGAATCTCCTGAAATTGATTCAGGTATTCCATGTATCCGGGGCCTCTGCCATTTTATTCTACGGAGTCATGTATGTCATGTTTGGGATTTTTCTTTTCGTCAGCATCAATTCCTTTCGCAATTCC
>CAMEUH010000256.1 GCA_945938055.1 uncultured Eubacteriaceae bacterium
TGACGGCTGTATGTCCCGGACCGGTGAATACAGACTTTTTTAAAGTAGCGGACCCACAGGGTTCTACACCATTCTTTAAAAAAGTTGTCATGGCAAAAGCAGATGCTGTTGTGACAAAAGCACTATGGGATGCGAAGAATGGAAAGGAACTTTCTGTTTATGGTATTTTCATGAATCTATTCATGCTTTTAACCAAGATTCTTCCCCATAAACTCTTTATCAAGGTTATGCGTTACTAAAAAAATAAAAAAGGACGAAAAGAATGAAACAGGTTGAAAAAGGAGAATATGGATATATTACTTACCGGAGAAAAATTCAGACAATTAAATCGGTCATTGCCTTTGCCATTGTATTGGCAATTTTCTTAACCGGTTTTCTGATTTGTAAGACAAGAAACAATATTTGTACAGTCATGGCAGTTTTATGTGTTCTTCCGGCTTCTCGGTTTCTGGTAGCACTTTTACTGTTCGTCCGTCATAAAACACCGCCAAGGGAACAATATGATTCTTTGGCAGAGAAGGGGAGTCATCTGATTTTGCTGTCGGATTGTGTCATGACCTGCAAGGAAAAGAACATTGATGTACCATTTGCAGTCATAACGGACACCTGTATCTATTGTTATACGGAAAATCAAGCTTTTGACGAAAAATATTTCGAAGAGAATGTTTCCGATTTTATTAAAAGCTGCGGGGATACCGTAAAAGTAAAACTCTATAAAAATTATGATGAATTTTCCAAACGTGTCAGCACTCTGAACGGTTTGGAATATCAGCAGAAAAAGGCAGAACGAATCAAAAATGATTTTTTGATTTTAGTGATATAAAACCATGAAAGAATTATGTATTAAGAAAAACGAGGCAGGACAACGTCTGGATAAATTTTTAAAAAAATATTTAAAAAAAGATCCGGATAGTTTTCTATATAAAATGTTACGCAAAAAGAATATTACTTTAAACGGTATGAAAGCATCCGGAAAGGAAATGCTTGCCGAAAAGGATACGGTTCGTCTCTTTCTTTCGGATGAGACCATTGCAAAGTTCCGAGAGGAAACGGACATGCCGGTTTTAAAGGTAACGGATGCTGTATTAAAGCCGGATATTCTTTATGAGGATGATGATATCATTCTGGCATCAAAGCCGGTTGGGATTCTTTCCCAAAAGGCACGCCCGGAGGATGTTTCCATGAATGAACTCCTGATTGCCTATTTGATGAATCAGAATCAGATTACACAGGAAGACCTTTCCACCTTCCGGCCATCGGTCTGTAACCGATTAGACCGGAATACTTCGGGAATCATTGCCTTTGGGAAATCACTGAAGGGAACGCAGATGTTATCCAAGGGATTCAATGACCGTTCCATTGAAAAATATTATCTTTGTGTGGTGAATGGTGTACTTTTGAATCGTTCTCATCTCAATGGATATCTTTTTAAAGATGAGAAAACCAACAAAGTAATGATTCTGGAACATGACTGTCATGGACAGACAGAAAGCATTCATACGGAATATCTTCCGGTCTTTCATAATGAAAGAAACACGTTGTTAAAAATCAAGCTGCATACCGGGAAGACACATCAGATTCGTGCTCATCTTGCCTCTATCGGTCATCCGCTGATTGGAGACGGTAAATACGGGAACCGGCAAGAAAATGAAATCGTCCGGAAAAAATACGGCATAACCAGTCAGCTTTTACATGCATTTGAAATTTTCATCCCGGAAAAGCAGTTAAGAATTTATGCTCCCGTTCCGGAACTCATGCAGAATTACTTAAAGGGAGAAATGTTATGGGAACCTGGAAATCAAGAGGCCTTAGAGGCTCTACATTAGAGGAATTAATTAACCAGAGCAATGAAAAATACCGTTTAGGGAAACTGGCACTCATTCAGAAAATACCAACGCCCATTAAGCCCATTTCCATTGAAAAGGAAACACATCATATTACTCTGGCATATTTTGACCAGAAGAGTACGGTTGATTATATTGGAACCGTACAGGGAATTCCGGTGTGCTTTGATGCAAAAGAGTGTCATGCGGCCACTTTTCCCCTGCAGAATATTCATCCCCATCAGATTCAGTTTATGAAAGAATTTGAAGAACAGGGTGGGATTTCTTTTATTATTTTATATTTTACGGCAAAAGATAAGATGTATTATGTCCCGTTTTCTGATATAATGGTATTCTGGGAACGGGCTGAAAATGGCGGCAGAAAAAGTTTTACTTATGAAGAAATAAAGAAAGAATTTGAAATTCGCTCACATAGTGGTATAATGGTACATTATCTGGAAATGCTTCAGAAGGATTTAAATCAACGAGACCGGAATGAACGGGAAGAGTAAAGGAGAGCCCAATGCGCAACGATGGGATTAACAGTAAAAACATAATACATAGTAATGGCATCATTGATGAAAATTATGCCATTATCAGTGCGGATGAGGAGTTATATTGTTTTCTCGGACCGACGATTAAGCTGATAACGGATGCTATCCATCAGATTGACATGGACGATTTTCTATATGTCATGGAACGCTTAAATAAATTTGCGGTAAAAAGCATGGTACTGCGCATCCGAAGATTTGACAATACATTCCGATGGTGTCTGGTTACGGTCGAGAAATCTCAGGTGCATGTAGGCGGAAGAGAACATATCAATATTGAGATTTCTGATATTATTAATCTGAATAATCATTATCTGGCACTGACAAAGGCATTTGACATGAAGAAACAGGAATACAAATATGCATCCCTCATGAGCCAGGAGGAATTATTTGAGATTGCCGGACGAGAGATTAATGATAATACAGAAACTCAGGTACATTTGCTGTTGTTCAGCATTGATAAGACGGAAGAAATGATTCAGACCTATGGAAAAGAATTTCTGGACTCCATGCTGGATGAAATTTCCACGGCGCTGGTAGAATATGTGGGAGAACGTGGTTTTGTTGCACAATTTGAAGGAAACCGGTTCCTCATTATGTTAAAGAATGTGGGAAATGAAAGTAATCTGCGTTCCTTTATTGAATCTTCGCGAAATAAAATCCGCTGGATGTATGTAAGCCGCGATTCCGCACTAAACATGCAGTTTACCATTGCCATTTCGGAATGTCCACGTAACGGAAGAACATTGGACATCATTCAGAAGAAATTATATAAAGCATTTGAACTTGCCCAGAATAAGGGTGGTCATTGCTATATTATTTATAAAGAAGAACTACACGGAGAACTATAGTCAGGAGAACAAGATGAATACTTTATTACATACGCCGGAGGGAGTCCGGGACATTTATAATACAGATTGTGCCAGAAAGCTTTTTATTGAGGATAAGATGCATCAGGTCATCCGGTCCTACGGTTTTATGGATATTGAGGCACCGTCCTTGAATATTTTTATTTTTTTA
>CAMEUH010000257.1 GCA_945938055.1 uncultured Eubacteriaceae bacterium
TCAATATACTATATTTGCAAAAATGATGTCAATAGTGATTGGTACAAAAATCATTGTAATCGGTACAAAACGACATTTGTTTTTATATAACGGTACAAAACGACATTTTTATTCACTTTCAATAAAACAGCTAAAACGCAAAACGAAAAAAAGAGGCGCAACATCACGCCTCTGTGCAACAATAAGCTTAATCATTTTCATCCTTTGCATGGTCTTTCACATATTTCATACAGTATTTCTCATAGTACATCTGCAGTGTGTTTTCCGTATCCTCGCTGCTTACGTTGAATTGTATGTTTTGCAAATCAAACAGGATACAGCCGCAATGCCCCCTAAAGGTCTGAAAACAGATGACCTTTAAATACCTGTCTATCTCCGGGCTGTAGTCCATAAGCTCAAGTGCTTCTCCAAACAGTGCCGCGCGCTCATAGCTTCTGAGCCATCTGCTGTCCATATTGGCGAACAGGCTGCCAAATGAACTGTTAATCAGTGTATCCAGAGGAATCCCTTCCAGTTCTGCCAAGGCCGGATTCCCATACCGGAAAATCCAGTCCACGGCATGCTTTTCCTCATCGAATACCATTTCAATATCCGTAAAGGCAAACGGCAAATTTTCAAATCCTCTATAATACTTACGGTATTCTTCCTTAGAGGCTGGAATTCCTTCCATCGGGAAGCCTTGAATCATTTTTCTTCTTTGCAAAGACAGCTTATCTTCTATCTCCTTTTTCCTGCGCAGCGTATATTCCAGGGACTGTCCATTGTTCAGATTAATCTTTCCGGTGATGCTGTGTATCGCCATTATGGACACAAGTGTCCCCCGGCGCACCTCGATAAATCCCTCCCCCAGCTGTTCCTTGAACTCCTTATAGGTAGTCCTTGTCTCATATTCCATATCTTTGTTCACATAAACATCTGCAAATTTTCTTCTCATATGGATATAAAGTATACTACTGATGTCAAGGGTTATTTCCCTTCTTTTCGAAAAAAAGGTAATATATTTTGTTTGCTGTGAATCCATATCTTAACCTCGCTTTTGCAATATCCTCAAATCTCATATGATAGGCGATAAGCATTATGCACCTCTTGTTCAGCCTGTCACCGCGCAATTCCAAGATATTCATCCAGTCTTTGTTCTTCTAACCCGGCTATCATATCCGCAAACGGTTTTAAATCGCCCTCTACTGCATATGCCTCCAGTGCCTCAAAATATTCCAGTCTGTTTTCTTTGGCTATGGATACAGGAAGAAAGCCTGATGCCATCAGCTGATAATTCATAATCATTCGTGAGGTTCTTCCATTGCCATCTGTGAATGGATGGATTTTTACGAACTCCGCATGCGTCCATGCCGCAAATTCTATTGCATTTTCCTTCGGCTTATATGACATATCGACATAAAAGTTTTTGATTTGCTGATACATTTCACTTGGTACCGGCGGCTTGTGTTTTGCGCCGGATATTCTTACTTCCACATTTCGATAAATTCCTCCGGTAAGAATATTCTCCATAAGCAATGCATGAATATCTTTGATGATTCTTTCATCCAATACCTTTCCTTCGGCTAAACATTTTTTTACAAATCCAAATGCCTTATTATGGTTCACAACTTCATAAATTTCCCGAAGAGTTTTGCCTCCAACCGAAATGCCATCTTCCAGGACAGCTTTCGTTTGAATTAAACTTAAGGTATTTCCCTCTATGGCTGTTGAATTGTGCGTATATTCAATTTCAAAACTTTTATCAAAACTTTGAAGTACTTCTTTGGGTAGCTGTTCACAAAACAGACTCAGCTGTTCCCTTTTCTGACACAACAGTTCATAATCCATATGACGTTACCTCATTCCTTACGACATGTCATCTTAAGCGTACCATAAAAAGGCATAAAAGACAATTGAATTTCCTGCTTCTTTAAAAGAATCAATCTATGCTTCTGCAACCTTTGCCTCATGTTTCCCGTCCTTTTTAAACAAACACTTTAAAAGAATCGGTGTTGCAATGGAAGAAATCATGATTAACAAAATAACGGATGTAAAATATTTTGAATCCAGCATTCCTACCGATAAACCTTTCTGTGCCACAATCAGTGCAACCTCGCCACGGGTCATCATTCCAACGCCAATCTGGAGACAATTGATTCCCTTAAATCCGCACATTTTTCCCATGAAACCGCATCCGATAATTTTGGTGACCAGTGCTACCAGCACAAATGCCATGGAAAACCAGAATAGTCCCATGTCCATTTTGCTGATTTCCGTTTTCAGCCCAATACTTGCAAAAAAGATTGGAGCAAACAGCATATATGAATTAATATCCATTTTCTCTGCAATGTATTCCGAATCCCGGACACTGCATAATATCACGCCTGCCGCGAACGCTCCCGTAATATCTGCAATTCCAAAATATTTTTCGGCAACATAAGCAAGCACCAGACAAAGCGCCAGTCCCATGATTGGAATTCTTCGCGTATGAGGATAGCGTTTGTCGATTTTCTTAAATATCTTATAGATAATATATCCGCAGACCACCACAATACTAAAAAATAATACCGTATTCCAGATAACCATTACCGGATTGGACTGTGGATTTTTAAATCCAATTGCAAAAGACAGCACCACAATACCAATAATGTCATCAATAATCGCCGCACTGACGATGGTGGTTCCAATCTCGCCCTTTAATTTTCCCATTTCCCGGAGCGTTTCCACCGTTATGCTGACGCTGGTTGCCGTCATAATTACTCCAATGAACATTGCCTGATAAAAGCTTTCTGTTCCCACTGCCGAGAAACCATAAAAGCACATATAAAGAAGTGTTCCTCCCACCAGCGGGACAAAAACACCCGACAAAGCAATCAGAAATGCCTTTACTCCGGTTTTCGCCAAATCATTCAGATTGGTTTCCAGTCCTGCCGTAAACATTAATAACACAACGCCAATTTCTGCCATCTGCGACAAAAAATCACTCTGCGCCACCAGTCCCAGTACGCTTGGTCCTATAAGCAGTCCCGCAATGATTTCGCCAACAACCTGTGGTGCCTTCAACTTTCGTGCAACAATTCCAAAAAACTTGGCAAATACAATAATAATTGCCAGATCCTTAAACACCAGATAACTTTCCATAATCATCTCTTCCTTTTTTCATAAATTCATTTTCTTGCCAAAAACGAATTATATCACTTGAAGAGATTTTTGCAATGGGTTTTGTAGTGGTTTTTGTGATTTTTCTTCCAAAGAACGGGATGCCCAGGCGATGACGGGTGGGAGGTGTTCTGTTGGATGCGGACCGGCTATGGGATGGGGGCTGGGATAGCGTAGGCAGAA
>CAMEUH010000258.1 GCA_945938055.1 uncultured Eubacteriaceae bacterium
ACCAAAAATCAGCGCCAGACAAAAAATCAGCAGGACAATTCCCCATGCAATTCTCCCGGCTGTCATTGCAAGAATCAACGCCGCATATACCGCCAGATTACCATTCATTTTTTTTCTTAAGAACAACCGGTAGAGCCAGCCCGACACCAGTCCGTATACTGCCAGTTCAAAGCACATTGCCACACCGGTCGGAAGAATCGGCGGCATTCCAAATAACACGAAACGTAATACCGGAGCAATTGCACCAACGACTGCTCCATACAATGGTCCACATAAAAATCCGCATAAAAGTACCGGAATATGCATCGGACATAACATGCTGCCTATCTGTGGGATATTTCCCGTCAGAAATGGAAGCACCATGCAAAGTGCAAGACAAATTGCTGCAGTTACTAATTTTTTTGTGTGATTCATGAAAATTCTCCCTTTTTGCATGTATTTCCAGTCTTGAACGGGAGCTGCATCTTCAGATGCAATTATTTCAAACATAACTCTTTCAGCTGTTCCACAGCCTCTTCTACCAGGGAACTCAAGGTTTTGTTCCCTGTTCCCACAACAATCTTTTTACAAAGATTCACTGGCAGTAACAGCTTGACTGCACTGCACGCTGAGACAGCATTTGCCATCGCCGACGTAATTTCTCCCATCAGTGAGTCTGCCGCAATGATTCCTACCGGTCCCACGATTACATCCGCATCACGGCACGCCACAATCACAGGATTTTCGCCTGTTGCTCCTGCATCCGCTCCTGCCTTCAGCATGGCTGATGTTGCAATACTATTGGTTCCAATGGCAATGAGTTCACAAGGAATCTTGGATTCCTTAATCTTTTCCACAAGCAGCTGCCCCATTCTTCCGCCCTGCCCGTCAATAATAACCACTTTCATCCGGCATGTCTCCTTTATCCTGTCTGGCTTATCACCCGGCTTACTGCTGGCGATGCTTGCTTTATTATATTATTTTCTGTCACAAATTGCAATCCATGGAACTAATATTCCTTCTTCTCCAATATTCTCAAAGAAACCATCACAGATATCCCATATGCCAGCAAACCAAAAATCAACGGAATCGCTGCTGCCACTCCTGCTCCAACATTTTCCAGCTGATTCAGACCTGCTTCTAAATCAATTCCATACATTCCTAATATTTTTTCTGCACCGACCATAACAAGCACAATCACCGCAAAAAGAATAAACATCATGATTCTACCCTTTTCTGAACCGAATTTAAACTGAACCGGAAATGCCATTGCAAGAAACACCAGCACAATTCCTGTTGTCATTGCTGTCACAAGAAGAAGCTCTGTCATATTCAGTTCCGCCTTCTGAATCATCAGTCCTGCCGGCATCAGAAGTAATGAAATCACCGCAGACAATCCAATCATAAAAATTCCAAACAGATATTTTTCCAGTACATACTGCTTTCTTGTTACCGGAAGGGTAAGAAGATACATCATTCCGTTATCCATCTCATCATACGAAATGGTTGTTATGGTAAATATGGAAAAGACAAACATTACATAGGATAAGAAAAACGACGCTCCTGAACCATTTGCTGCCAGCATGACTGCCAAAATGACAATCAGTATAAAGAAGCGTACCTGCAGCTTCATAATACACAAATCCTTGATAAACATTCCTTTCATACTCGCTCACCTCGTATCATTACTGTTATCACATCATCCACGGACCCCTTCTCCATGGTGAGTGCAGGGTAATTTTCCAGATAAAACTGCTTCTGGTTCGTCAGACAGTCATATCCGTAGCTTTCCTTGCGGACTGCCAGAAGATATTTTTTATCCAGTGTTTCATACTGTTCCTTTGTCACCTTCAATAATCCATATTCTGAAAGCAATACATCCGTTTCCTCATGAAGAATAATTTTTCCCTCATGAATCATGTAGACATCATCACATAGTCCTTCCAAATCCGTGGAAATGTGGGAACTGATAAGAATGGAACAATCGCCCCCTTCCATATAGTCCCGAAGCAGATCCAAAAGCTCCTCACGAGCCACTACATCAAGTCCTGCCGTCGGTTCATCTAAAAGTAAAAGCTTCGCCCCATGGGACATCGCTGTAATGACCTTTAATTTTGCCTTCATTCCCGTGGAAAATTCCTTAATCCTCTTCTTCATTGGAAGGCCAAATTGATTGCACTTCTCCACAAAACCCTTTTTATCAAAGTTCTTATACATGCTCCCCAGAATCGAAACCACATCCTGAATGGTCAGATACCCGCTAAATCCTGCTTCTGCCAGTACTACTCCCAGATTTTCCTTATCTTCATTGGTAAGTTCCCCCGGCTTTTTCGAAAGAATCTGTGCTTCTCCCCCATCGAAAGAAATCAGATTCAGAAGGATTTTAAACGTGGTACTTTTTCCGGCACCATTCTGACCAATTAAACCGGTCACACATCCTTTTTTCACTTCCATGGAAACTTCCAGCCCAAAGGAATCATACTGTTTCTTAACATTACAAAGCCTTAACATACTTATTCCTCCAAAATAATCTGAAATCGGTAATCTCCTGATTACTCATGCCACAGCTTCTGCCTTTCCGGATGGCCATTTCCAAATCAGCTTCCACTTCTTTTTTCTTTTCCTCCAGCATGATGTTCTGGTTTGCGCATGCAACAAAGCTTCCCTTTCCGTGAACGGTAATAATAAAACCTTCCTGCTCCAGAGTATCATACGCTTTCTTAACCGTAAGGGCGCTTACCCTTAAATCCTTCGCCAATGTCCTTACAGACGGAAGCAGTTCTTCTTCCGAAAGACTTCCCTTCATAATCAGTCCCTTCACCTGCTCCACTATCTGCTCATAAATCGGCTGCATCGATGAATTGTTAACAATGATTTTCATTTGATTCGCTCCTTTACAACAAACAGTATATAACAGTTGAGAACTGTTGTCAACTGTTATATACTGTTTGTAGGCTTTATTTTTTCTTTTTTTATTTTAATCCAAATTGTTCCTTTAGTTTTCTAAGTTCTGCTTCTGCCTTGTCTGCTCGCTCTTTTTCACTGTCTATGCGTTTCTCTGCTGCATCGGCACGTTCTTTCTCAACATCAGCTCTCCTGCGCTCCCGCTCCGTATTCTCCTGTTCCTCCTGACGTCCTTCCTGACGCCCCTGCCGGATTAGCATTTCTTCCCGTTCAAAGATTTTCATATACTCTAATGACACCTCGCTATCCTTCTTCACGCGCTCCACCATCTGGTTTCCATCCGCCGCTATGTGTTTTTGTTGTCATATGGGGATTTGTAACCGAATGGTTTAGAAACTTCCCGAATATGTGATTTTATTGTAGCA
>CAMEUH010000259.1 GCA_945938055.1 uncultured Eubacteriaceae bacterium
TAAAATGCATTGCCGGAACAGAAAAGCCGGATAAGGGGCGGATTGTTCTGGATGACAGGGTACTCTTTGATTCGGAGAAAAAGATTGATGTACCGGCAAGAAAGAGAAAGGTGGGCTATCTTTTTCAGGATTATGCCTTGTTTCCTACCATGACGGTATTTCAGAATATCATGTGCGGAGCAAGGGATGAAGCAATTGCCAGGGATTTTGTAAAGCGTTTCTATCTGGAGGGGAAGGAAGAACTTTATCCGTCCCAGCTTTCCGGAGGCCAGAAGCAGCGCGTGGCAATGGCACGAATGCTTGCGGCAAAACCGGATGTCATTATGCTGGATGAACCATTTTCAGCACTGGATAATTACCTCAAAATGCGTTTGGAACGGGAAATCATGGATGTTGTTGATTTATTTGAAGGAACGGTGCTTTTTGTATCTCACGACCGGAATGAGGTTTATCGGATGACGGATAAGATTGCAGTCATGGAAAATGGAAAGATTGTGGATATCCAGACGAAAAAAGAGCTTTTTGATGAGCCAAAGACCCTTGCAGCAACACTTCTTACGGGATGCAAGAATATTACAAGACTTGAGGAAAATGCAGACGGGACATATCAGGCACTGGACTGGGGAATCCGCCTGAGAACAGAAAGTACTCAAAAAAAGGATCAGTCACGTTATGTTTATGCAGGCTTTCGTGCTCATTATTTTGAAGTGGTATCCGGCATGGAAGATGCTAATGTGCTGGAATGTGAAGTTTTACGGGAAATTGAAGATACGTTTTCCACAGTTGTGCTGTTTCGGAATAAAGGTGCTAAGGAAACAGGGGATTATTCGGTATTGACACTGGATATTCCGAAGGAAAAGTGGAAACAGATGAAGAATGAGAGAATTTTTCTAAAGATTCCGCCGGAAAAAGTAATCTGGCTGGAAAAGTAATGTGTTTTGGAGAATAAAAATGAAAGACGGTATTGGAAGAACAATTGATTATCTGCGTATTTCGGTTACGGATAAATGTAACTTAAGGTGCCGCTACTGTATGCCTTCCTGTGGAGTAGCACTCATTCCACATGAAGAACTTCTGACTTTGGAAGAAATCTACCGTGTGGTGAGCATCATGGCGGACCTTGGAGTTAAAAAAATCCGTTTTACCGGAGGCGAACCGCTGGTACGGAAAAATTTAATTAAGCTGATGAAAGATATTCATGAACTTTCCGGAATGGAAGAAATAGCCATGACAACGAACGGTGTTTTGTTTGGTGAAATGGCAGAAGAGTTAAAAAAAGCAGGACTTACCAGTGTGAATATCAGCCTGGATACGCTTGATTCCGGACGTTTTTGGAAGATAACAGGTACCGATGCGCATGCAAAAGTACTGGATGCCATAAAAAAGGCACAGAGTCTTAACATTCGTACCAAAATCAATTGTGTTCCATGCCGGGAACTGAATGAAGAGGATATTGAGAACATGGCGGCACTGGCGCAGTGGGAAAATGTTGATGTCCGCTATATTGAACTGATGCCAATCGGCTGTGGAAAGGATTTTCACGGAATTCCGTCAGATGAAATTCTTCATAGACTTGAGGCAGTTTACGGAAAAGGAACGCCTTCTCATGAAAAGCGTGGTAACGGTCCGGCAAACTATTATGATTTTGAAGGCTTTGAGGGGAAAATCGGATTTATCAGTCCCATGTCCCATCAATTCTGTGGTGAGTGCAACCGGATTCGTCTTACGGCAGAGGGCAGGTTAAAGCTTTGCCTGCACTATGACAGAGGAATCGAGCTTAAACCATTGCTTCGCAGTGGGGCATCGGATGAAGAAATCAGAAACGAAATCAGGAAAGCAATCAGTAATAAGCCAAAGGCGCATGATTTTACACATGCGGCCCAGCTTGAAAGTTCAGATAAACGAAAAATGGTACAAATCGGAGGATAGTAAAATGGGTGAAGTTGTTGCAGTATGCATTAGTGAAAAGAAGGGAACAGCAAAACAAAATATCGGTGAGTGCAGATTTATCGAAAATTACGGTCTGGAAAAGGATGCACACGCCGGAAACTGGCACAGACAGGTAAGTCTTCTGTCTCATGAGGAGGTTGAAAAGTTCCGTGCAAGGGGAGCAAATGTGGCAGATGGCGCATTTGGGGAAAACCTTCTGGTAAAGGGCTTTGACTTTAAGACCTATCCTGTGGGAACGGTTTTTAAGTGTAATGATGTGGTATTGGAAATTACACAGATTGGAAAGAAATGTCATTCGGAATGTGAGATTTTTCACATGGTGGGTGACTGCATCATGCCACGGGAGGGCGTATTTGCAAAGGTCATTCATGGCGGTGTGATTAAGGTAGGGGATGAACTGGAGCTTGTGACGGAGTAGGGAATTTAAAATGAGATTAACATTTGTGATGTACAAGCCGATATGAGGAAGTTGATAAGTTCTCTACGCAAAAGAACAAGGCAGATATGAATTTTGTATGGATGGAATTTTCTGTTAAGTCCTGCAGGTAAAGAGGAATGGGGTATAGGAGAGCAAAAACAGTAAATCAACCCCGCAGGTGAAGGGGAAGCGGGGTATAGGAGAACAAAAACGACAAATCAACCCCGCAAGCCAAGAGGAAGCGGGGTATAGGAGAGCAAAAATGGAAAATAAACCCTGCAGGTAAAGAGGAATGGGGTATAGGAGAGCAAAAATGGAAAATAAACCCCGCAAGTCAAAATGAAGTGGGGTATAAAATGACAAATAGGGAATATATACCCCGATAAAGGTTCAGCAAGGTGACTAATCTTGAAGTGATTCGACTACAGGATTTAAAACATGTTACGGGACTACCTGATTTAAGTGAATTACATAACCGAAATAAGATTGTTTATATAAAAGTAATCTAAAAGAAAAATTGAATTTAGCGAGGTCTTATATGGAAATTGTAAAATTGAGTTCTTACACGTTAAAAGATATGAATAAGGCCAATGAGGCATTTGAAATAATAGGTAAACCTAAAATATAACTTGAGAAAATGGAGGTACATAAAATGTTGGAAGTAGGAACAAAGGCACCGGATTTTGAATTGCCGGACCAGAATGGGGAAATGCATAAATTGTCTGATTACAGAGGCAAGAAGATAATTTTATATTTCTATCCAAAAGATAATACACCGGGATGCACGAAGCAGGCGTGCGGATTTTCAGACAGATATCCGCTTTTCTTGGAAAAAGGAGCGGTTGTGCTTGGAATTAGTAAGGATTCGGTTGCATCCCACAAGCGTTTTGAAGAAAAGCAGAATCTGGCATTCACAATACTTGCGGATACGGAGCGTAAG
>CAMEUH010000260.1 GCA_945938055.1 uncultured Eubacteriaceae bacterium
GTCTGGCAGCAAGACGCGCATTTTGTCCCTCCTTACCAATTGCCAGGGAAAGCTGGAAATCCGGTACGACAACTTCTGCCGTCTTATCATCATAAACCGTTACGGAAACAACCTTTGCCGGACTTAATGCATTTTCAATCAGAACTGCCGGGTCCTCGCTCCAGTTAATGATATCAATCTTTTCTCCACGAAGTTCCTGTACAATGGAATTAACCCTGGAACCATTCAGGCCGACACATGCACCAACCGGGTCAACATTCCTGTCATTCGACCAGACAGCAATCTTTGTTCTTGAGCCTGCTTCTCTGGAAATGCTCTTAATTTCAACAACACCGGAACGCACCTCTGCCACTTCAGACTCGAATAAACGCTTAACCAGATCCGGATGGGTTCTTGAAACAATGACTCTTGGTCCTCTGCTCTCATTCCGTACTTCCACGATATAAAGCTTAATTCTTTCGGTTGGCTTGAAATGCTCTGTCTTAACCTGTTCCTTCTCCGTAAGAACCGCATCCACCTTGCCAAGATTAATATAAATATTATTCTTGTCATCAATCTTCTGAACAATACCAGTAATTAAATCCTTTTCTTTCTCATAGAAAAGATTAAATAACATATTCTTTTCTTCTTCACGAATCTTCTGCTGAATCACGCTCTTTGCATTAGATGTCGCAATTCTGCTGAATTCCGTTGACTTAATTGGAACATTCACCAAATCGCCAATATCATACTTGGCATTCTGCATCTTGGCATCTACAAGACTGATTTCGCTTAAATCATCCGTTACTTCTTCCACAACTGTTTTTTCTGCAACCACATGAAATTCACCGGTTGTTCCATCCACGGAAACCTTGATGTTGTCTGTCTTGCCAAAATGCTTCTGGCATGCTGTTATCAGTGAATTTTCAATCGCAGCAATCACCACATCCTTTTTAATTCCTTTCTCTTCTTCCAGTACCTCAAGGGCCTCCATTAATTCTCTGTTCATTCATCCATCCTCCAATCTTAAAAATCAAACGCCAGTCGAATCAGCGCAATGTCATTTCTGTTAAAAATTTTCTGTTCTTCTTCATTTGTTTCTATTGTTACACTATTTTTGTCAAAATCTTTTAAGATTCCGGTAAATTCTTTCTGTTTTTCTACTGGTTTATAAAGCCGGATTTCTACTTCTTTTCCAAGACTTCTGACAAAATCCTTTTCTTTTTTTAATGGCCGTCCAAGTCCCGGTGAACTTACTTCCAGAATATAAGACTCCTCAATGTAATCCTCTCTGTCCAGGATGTCACTCATTGCACGGCTTACCAGTTCACAGTCATCAATGGTTACTCCGCCTTCCTTATCGATATAAAGACGCAGATACCAGTTTGAGCCTTCCTTCACAAATTCCACATCCACCAGTTCAAAATGATTTGCTTCAATCACCGGCAGAATGAATTCTTCCGTCTTCTGCTCATAAACTTCCCTTTTTGCCATAAAATACCTCCTCTTTTCATTTTGACAAAATGAAAGAGTGGACTCGCGTCCACTCCTTTCTTAGTAAAACATATAAGCTAATAATTATTAAATCACATCCATCCCATAAAATCAAGCATTTTTTTCATTTTTCGAAAATAAAAAATACTCCAATCACTTGGAGCATCTTTCGGGTTGGGCTATTCATAAAAATAGTCAGCAGCTCGTACGGGAATCGAACCCGTGTTTCCGCCTTGAGAGGGCGGCGTCTTAACCGCTTGACCAACGAGCCACACTTGGTACTTTGCTATCATACACTATGATAAAACAAAATGCAAGTATTTTTTTAATAATTTATACAATTTTATACAATTTCATGTTTAATAGGTCTTAAACTTATCCACATCTTCCTTCAGAATCTCTATCGTTTCAATGTTCATGTTGGAAGAATCCATAATCTGTCCCACTTCATATACAAGATCCGATGTGGTTTCGGCAACCTGTGTTACACCCTTTGCGCTTTCTGAAACTGTAATGGAGATATCATTTACCGCACTGCTGATTGACTTTGTCAGCTGGTTCAGCTCCTGTGTTGCCTCCTTAAAACCACTCATCAGCTCATCAATCTTAACTGCATCATCAAAATACTGTCCACCAACCTTCTCCATACTGTCGTAATCCAGAAGAACATTGTCATGCACAAATTCAAGAAGCTTTGTGGCATTCTGTGCCAGTTCATTGACATTTAACACCACGCTTGCACTGATTCTCTGGATATCATTTGCCGTATCACGGCTGGAATCAGCCAGCATACGGATTTCATCAGCTACCACCGCAAATCCTTTTCCTGCTTCTCCTGCTCTTGCTGCCTCTATGGAAGCATTCAGTGCCAGAAGATTCGTCTGACTGGAAATGCCAAGAATATCATCCGTAAGCTTATTGATTTCTGAAATCTGTTTTGCATTTTCCACAGAATTCGTCACAGCCGCATCAATTTCCCCAAGCATGGATTTGGCCATGTTCATGGATTCGATTGCCTGCTGTCTTAATTCACTGGCACGTTTCTTAATTTCCTTTGCATATTCCGTTCCGTCCACAGCATGGTCTGCGATATCCGATACCGAATTCTTAATTTCTTCCATGTTGCCATTCACCGTCTCAACAGTGGCAGATACTTCTTCCATGCCCGCGGAAAGTTCCTGCATGGTCGCTGAGGTATCATTTGCTCCTTCATTTGCCTTAAGGACATTGTTGGAAATATCCAGGCTGGAGTCGGCAATACATCCTGACGAATGGGCAATCTGGCTGATGACACTCTGAAGGATATCCAGGAAATGATTAATTCCATTCACCAGAACGGAAACCTCATCCTTACTGCTTACCGGAATCCGAATGGTCAGATCACCATTATGATTCTCAATTCCATCGGTAATGGTCTTTAATCCCTTAACTGCATTCCGAATCGGTTTTACAAAAGTCTGGCAGAGAAGAATAGACACGATAATCGCCAAAATAATCAGAATTACACAGAAAATCATTGTCGATTCGGCCCTTCTTACATAGCGGTCTCTCTCTACAGAGGCTGCATCCAGTTCCCTTGCGGTAATATCATCATAGGCGGAAAGCCGCCGAAAGTCAAACCGTAAAAAATAATACGAAAAATCGGAAAAACCGATGGTGCCCTCAGGGAGGAAATCTATGGATATCAAAAACCCGGAATATATTCTGGAGATCGCCAGACAGCAGAGCGTGACCCGGGCCGCCCAGAAGCTGTTCATCACCCAGTCCACGCTGAGCCAGTACCTTTTGAAGCT
>CAMEUH010000261.1 GCA_945938055.1 uncultured Eubacteriaceae bacterium
GTCCACTAAAGAAGGAAGAATCCGAACTCGAAGAGTTCGGGTTTTTTGCATTTAAGGACTTTGCTGTGGAAAGAAGAATCAAAAAAGAGAGAGGACAATAAAGATGAATGGAATGAAAAAAGCAAAGAAGTTTTTTGTCGTCATGATATGCGTCATGGCATGTTGCCTGTTGTTTCCCGGCGTAGCCGTGAAAGCAGAAACTACTGATGTAAAAGCAGAGGATGCCGTCTGGGAAGAATCACAGGATTTTGAGGAACAAAACAGAAAGAATGCAGTAAAGCTTGAAGCACCAACGGGGGTACAGCTGAAAAAAGGAGTATATTCCTACTCCCTTGCCCTGGTGTGGAATATTAATCCGGATGCAACAAGTGGATATGAAATCGAATATCTATGTGATGGAGAAGTGCTGAATACAGGATATTATGGCAGCAAAACAAGTGGAACGGCATCTTCGGCAGTTACTATAAAAATTGAGGATTGTAACCGGAGTGGGAATTATTCCATAAGAGTCCGTTGCAAAGCTACAAAATCCTATCTGGCAAGTGATTGGGTAACTGTAAGTGAAATTTTTCGTTATGATGTACCGGATGCAGTTTTAGATGCTCCTTCCGATTTGAATTGGAATGGCACAACAATCTCTTGGAACGCCGTAGATGGTGCAGATGGCTACCGTGTAAGATTATATCGGGATGGAAAATGGCTCTTTAATGTGTGGGGAACAATGGAAAGCTGTTCGAGGGATCTTTCGGCGCAAATGAAGGAAGATGGTATATATACGGCAGAAGTTCAGTCTATCTCAGCAGATATTAATGATATAAGAAGTAGTGCGTTTGTAACGAGTCAGCCTTGTCTGGTAGGGCAGAAGGTAATCGTGAGAGAGTTTGTAAGCCGCCTTTATCGTTTGATTTTAAATCGTGAAGCGGATGAGGAAGGACTTGAGGCGTGGACCAGCCAGCTGATTGATAAGACCGCGGATGGTGCACAGATTGTAGCGGGCTTTGTGGGAAGTGATGAGTTTATCGGACGTAACTTAAGCAACGAAGAAATTGTTGAAATCATGTATCAGGCAATGCTTGGAAGAAGTTCTGATGAAAGCGGAAAAGCAGTCTGGGGAAAAATTCTGGAAAATGGATGCTCTACCTATTATCTGGTAAACGGTTTCTCGGGTTCCCAGGAATTTGGAGAAATCTGTGCAGAATATGGTATTAATGCAGGTACGGTGGAATTGGACAATCCACGTGACATCAATCCGGATTTAACGGGATTTGTGACAAGATGTTATGTGCAGTCACTTGGCAGGACACCGGATGTGGATGGCCTGAATGACTGGTGTTATCAGCTTTTAAATGGTGAAGATACGCCGAAGAATGTAGCATATGGATTTGTTTTTTCACCAGAATCGGTGGATAAAGGTTTAAGTGATTCAGATTATATCGATATGCTGTACAGACTCTGCATGGACAGAGAAGCAGATCCGGAAGGAAAAGCAGGATGGCTGAACTCTCTGAAGGAAGAGACGAGAGAACAGGTATTTTGGGGCTTTGCAAATTCCAATGAGTTTGAAGAAATTATTGCGGAGTATGGATTAAATTAAAACAGAATCGTAACAGGAAATGAATAAGAACACCCCTTCTGCAAATTAAGGCAGGAGGGGTGTTTGCAAGAGTATCATTTATGAAAGTTTCTTAATAATCATGTTATTCGGCTGAATAATCTTTTGTTCCTTGCCGTTCATGACAATCAGGCCTTTCTGATAATTAATGGTGAATGTTGTAAGAGTATTACTGTCCTGATTCACACTAATGACATGGTTGCAGTCAGGGAAAATACATACATCCTTTGGATAGTCGCCGCTGATTGGAAGAGAGGAATTCATGGTCAGAAGTCCGGTCTTTTTATCTACATTATAAATTGTAAGAGTGTCATCGCCTGCGTTGGTACAGAATACATGGTTCCCGTTAATGGAAAAACGCATGGAAGCGGCTGCCGTATTCTGCTGATGGTTCTTGCGGACCGTGAAAATATTCTGGATAAATTCAAAACGTTCCTTAGAATCCTTGTTATATGCATAGACATCAATACAGTTCTTTAACTCGCATAAAATATAGGCAAATTTGCCATCGGCAGAAAACATGATTTGTCTTGGAGCAGATTCCAGCTGGATTCTAAGAATGTCTGTCAGTCTGATTTTTCCGGTTGTTTTGTTGAATTCGTATAATTTAATCTGGTCGATTCCCGGATCACACACACATAATATTTCCTCATCCGGTGTCAGGACACAACAGCTGACATGCGGACGGAAGTTACGTTCGGCAACGCTTCCAAGACCACTGTGGAATACTTCGTCCGTAATGGCACCGATGCTTCCGTCTTCGTTGATGCGAAGAACCGTGACCTTGCCGTCATGGAAACCGGACACGAAAAGATAGGAATTATCCCGTGTTGTGGAAAGATGACAGCCGCGCATTCCATTGATGCTGGCAACATTTAATAATTCCAGTTCTCCATCAGGAAGGATGGTGTAGGAAGTGACACCTTCGTCACAGATGGAATAAAGATATTTCTCATTGGCGGAAAGGATAACGTAGGAAGAATTGTTGATACTGACCGAACTTCGTTCGGATACTCTTCCTGCCTCCACATCCATGTCATAAATATGGATGCCCTGTCCCTTGCTTTTTGCATTTTTGGTATAGCTGCTGACAT
Source organism: uncultured Eubacteriaceae bacterium (assembly GCA_945938055.1). GTDB lineage: Bacteria > Bacillota > Clostridia > Lachnospirales > Lachnospiraceae > MGBC120314. The sequence continues at coordinate 2,707 of CAMEUH010000261.1, forward strand.
ATGCCACATATTTGCTGTTATTCATTTTCACTATTACCTCCGTCTACATAATACCTCAATCACAAAATATCGTGATAATCCAAACAATATGATAATATATTGTACTTTAAAATGTTCGGATTATCAATAGAATAAAAGTAGATAAAATAAGAAAATTATTGTATAGTATTTAAGAAAAAAGAATAAAAAGGAAATAAAAAATGGAGAATAAAAGAATCTATTTTCTTGATATCATAAGAGGCATACTGATTATACTGGTAGTTTTATTTCATCTGTGTTACGACCTGCATGAAATTTTTGGCGTGCGGCTTTCCTTTATGGACGGAAGGGCAATCTATGTGTTTCGGGACTGCTTTGTCAGTCTGCTGATTTTTCTTTCCGGAGTCAGCTGCAATTTAAGTAGGAGCAATGTGAAACGTGGAATCCGTACCGTGGGATGTGCGGCAGTTATATCGCTTGTGACAGCACTATTTCT
>CAMEUH010000262.1 GCA_945938055.1 uncultured Eubacteriaceae bacterium
CTTCACCGCCTCATACCATTCTTCGCCCTTGTTGTAAGCCGCCACACATGCCGTAAGACCCATGCCATTTAACTGACTGTAGCCCGCAGCATCCACCTGTTTTTTAAACTCCTTCCGAAGCTTTTCATTGGCAATAAAAATATTGGATACCTGAAGTCCTGCAATATTAAAGGTCTTGGTCGGAGATGTGCAGGTAATGGTAAAATCCTGATACTCTTCTTTCACATTGGCAAATACCAGATGCTTCCCGGAGAAAGAAAAGTCTGCATGAATCTCATCACTTACCACAATCACACCATGCTTCTTACAAATATCTCCAACCCGTTCCAGTTCTTCCCTGCTCCATACTCTTCCCACCGGATTATGCGGATTGCACAGGAAGAACAGCTTCACCTTTTCCGTAATGATTTTCTGTTCAAAATCTTCAAAATCAATGGCATAACGCCCACTTTCATCCGCCACCAGCGTGCTGTCAATAATTCTTCTTTTGTTATCCTGAATCACCTCGCTGAAAGGATAATACACCGGCTGACAAATTAATATGCCGTCACCTTCCTTCGTGTATGCCTTCACCGCCATTGCCAGTGCGAACACGATTCCCGGTGTCTTAATCAGCCATTCTTCCTTCACATCCCAGTCATGATGGCGTTTCATCCAGCCACCTACCGCCTCAAAATACTCTTCCTTTGCTTCACTATATCCAAAAATACCATGCTCAACTGATTTTGCAAGTGCTTCCTGAATATATGAGGAAATCTTAAAATCCATGTCAGCAACCCAGAGTGGTAAAATTCCTTCCGGTCTTCCTCTCCTTACGGCAAAATCATATTTCAGGCTGTTGGTATTTCTTCTGTCAATCACGGTATCAAAATCCAGATTCTTCTCTGACATTTTACGGTACCTCCTTTATAATGCAAATACTCTTTCCAGATCATCAATTAAATCATCTGCACTTTCAATTCCAACCGATACTCTTAACACGCAGTCTGTAATGCCATTCTTTGCAAGAACATCCTTTGGAACATCCGCATGGGTCTGGGTAATTGGATAGGTAATCAGTGTTTCGGTTCCGCCAAGACTTTCCGCAAACTGAATCAGCTTCACATTTTTAAGAATAGACAATGCAAATTCCTTTGATTCTACTTCAAATGTAAGCATGGAGCCAAATCCCCGCGCCTGTTTTTTCATGATTTCATGTCCAGGATGGGAAGAAAGCCCCGGATAAATGACCCTTTTCACTTTCTCCTGTTTTTCCAGCCACTTTGCAAGCTTCATTGCATTTTCCTGTGCTCTTTCCATACGGACTGCAAGTGTCTTAATTCCCCGCAGGATAAGCCAGCTGTCAAATGGGGCAAGACCTGCTCCGGTAGTCTTTATAATAAAACGTAATTTCTCACTGATGTCTTCCCTTGACGTTACCAGAAAACCCGCAATGGTATCATTGTGTCCTCCAAGAAATTTCGTTCCGCTATGTACCACCACGTCCGCTCCCAGTCCCAACGGATTCTGGAAATACGGCGAAAGAAAGGTATTATCAACAATCAAGAGAATATTGTGTTTTTTCGTAATTTCACTAAGTTTTGCAATATCCGTGACATTCATCATTGGATTCGTCGGCGTTTCAATAAAGACAGCCCGGGTATTTTCCTTAATAAACTGTTCTACATCTTCTTTATAACAGTCCACGCTGGAAAATTCAATTCCATTCTTTTTACTAATATTATCAAACAAGCGGATACTTCCTCCATACAGGTCAGAGTCCGCAATAATATGGTCCCCGGGGCGAAAGATTTCCATGAGTGTCGCAATAGCTGCCATTCCGCTGGAAAATGCCAGTGCATCTATTCCTTTTTCAAGAGATGCCACTACTTTTTCCAGATGCTCTCTTGTAGGATTCTGTAATCTGCTGTAATCAAATCCTGTACTCTGTCCTACTGCCGGATGTGCAAAGGTAGCCGTCTGATAGATCGGGAAGCTGATTGCCCCGTAATGATGATTCGTACTGTTATCGTCAGCCAGATGCTGACAGCGCGTTTCAATGCTAAATCCCATATAAAATCCTCCCTGTTTTCATTTTCTCATGAATTGTTCTTCCTGAATTGCCTGTGTTTACGGCAAAGAATATTCATACTGTTTATATGGGAATAATATCATATTTTAACAAATTAGGATAATACATAAAAAATACTGTGTGTTATAGGTAAAAACTATAGCACACAGTATTCCATTGTATCTTAATTTTACCAGTCCAAAACAGCCGCTTAATTTTTCTTCTTCTTAATCTCCAATTCCGGCATGGTGGATGCCACCTTGGTATTTGCCGGTATTGACGAGGTAACAAACGTATTACCTGCCACGACAGAATTTTCTCCTATGACAGTCTCTCCGCCCAGCACGGTAGTGTTTGCATAAATCACCACATTATCCTCAATGGTTGGATGACGCTTCACACCGGATAATTCCTGACCCTTTCTGGTAGAAAGCGCGCCTAAGGTAACGCCCTGATAAATTTTAACACGGTTACCAATGACGGTGGTTTCCCCAATTACAATACCCGTTCCATGGTCAATGAAAAAATACTCTCCAATCTTTGCACCCGGGTTAATGTCGATTCCGGTCTTTCCATGGGCATGTTCCGTCATGATTCTTGGAATAAACGGCACCTTCAATTCGTACAGGATATGTGCATAACGGTATACCATGATTGCATAGAGTCCCGGATAAGAAAAAATAATCTCTTCCTTACTGTTGGCTGCCGGGTCTCCCATCAGCTCCGCATCCACATCCTTTAAAAGAAGTGCCTGTGTCTCCGGAATCTTATTTAAAAATGCCAGCGTCAGTTCTTCGGCTTTATTTGCAATGACCTTATATTCCGTTTCCTTATCACCATAAGAAAGTGCCACCTTAATCTGCTGGAATAATTTTTCATAAATGGTTGCTAAAGTACTTCCCGCAAAATTATCCTTGGACACATATGCCATGTTTTCCGTTCCGAAATATCCGGGAAAGGTAATCTTACGAAGTTCATTCACAATTGAAATAATGACTTCCCTGTTTGGCAGTTTTTCACCAATTGCCACATTAAATAGTTTCTGGGAATCATAATTATCCTGAAGCTTTAATGCAATCTCTTTTATTTCTGTTTTTACATTGTTATCCATTG
>CAMEUH010000263.1 GCA_945938055.1 uncultured Eubacteriaceae bacterium
CAGACGGTTTGGAATTCCGTATACTTATGAAGAGATTTTCATGACATCCGGAGCAGCTGGAGCAATTGCTCATGCGGTGCGTGCGGTATCAAAGCCGGGAGATGAGATTATAACCTTTGCGCCATATTTTCCGGAATATGGTCCATACATTGCGGGAACCGGGGCGGTACTTAAGGTGGTTCCGGCAGATACCGAGAGTTTTCAGATTAACTTTGTGGCATTTGAAGAGATGCTGAATGAAAATGTGGCAGCAGTCTTAATTAATACACCAAATAATCCTTCCGGAATTGTGTATTCCACAGAAACAATCCAGAAGCTGGCTGATATTCTGAAAGCAAAGGAGATGGAATACGGACACGATATTTACATTATCTCCGATGAGCCATATCGTGAAATTGTATTTGCCGGAGTGGATGCACCTGTGGTTTCAAAGTTTTATGAGAATACCATTATGTGCTATTCTTTTTCCAAGTCTCTTTCCCTTCCGGGGGAACGAATTGGTTACATTGCGGTTAATCCGGCATGTAAGGATGCAATGACCATTGTTAACATGTGCGGTCAGATTTCCAGGGGAACAGGGCATAATTGTCCGCCTTCCATTATTCAGCTTGCGGTGGCAAAGGTGCTTGATGAGACATCCGACCTTTCCGTTTATGAAACGAATATGAACCTGATTTATGATAAACTGGTGGAGCTTGGGTTTACCTGTGTGAAGCCGGGCGGAACCTTTTACATTTTTCCAAAAGCACTGGAGGAAGATGCAAAGGAATTTTGCAATAAGGCGCTAAAGTATGATTTGATTCTGGTTCCGAGTGATACCTTTGGATGCCCGGGATTTTTCCGGATGGCATACTGTATTGATACCGAGAAGGTGCGCCGGTCCCTGGATGCCTTAGAACGGTTCGTTAAGGAAGAATACCGATAAAATACGTCAGAAACGGGAGGAAAAATAGTTTGAAGATTTGTCCGATTTGTGATAAGAAAATTACCGGAACGTGGTGCAGAAGCTGTCATCGGTTTGTGCAGCCATGGGTGATTAAAAATGATATTTATATTAATGAAAGACATGGGGAGGCTCATCATTCGGAATGTGAGTATCATAATCCGGTAATGCAGTTTGACAGCCAGGATTACATGAAGCCGGGTTATGAACAGAAAATATATGGAACGATCGAAAACAGGACAGAAAAGAAACGGAATTCCGAAAAGAAAAAGAAGGCAGGAAAGCCGGTTAAGATTATCATTATTGCATATATTGTAATTTTTGTGCTTGGAGTGCTTGGAGAAGTTGTGACGGAGTTACTGGATGAATTTGGCGGCATGGAAAATGTGGTGGAAGCTGTATCGGATTTCTTTGGCGGAAAAGAAGAAGAGTCACAGGGGGCAAATCATAAGACGGGAAAAGAAGGAAAAGAAGAACCGACACTGAGTGAGGAACATGAATATCTTGCGGCAATTGAACCGGCATATTCTTCAGAAGAAGAACAGGATGAAATCTATTATTACTATGATGTTGATGATGTGAAGTCTTTGCATCATGCCTGTGACAGCACCCACATGGAAGATGACATGGATTCCTTTATGCCTAAAGTGGCAGAGGTATTTCCGGGATATGATTTTTCTCAGGAAGAATTTACGGATGAAACCAGAAACTACAGAATGGTGTATTCAGGGGAATATGAGTATGTGTGGTTTGAAACGGTTTATCAGCTGGAATGTGATGACTTTTTATTGTATATTTCAGCAGATACTTCAACGAATGAATTGCATGCGTATGAATTTTACCTGATCCAGCCGGAAAGCAAGGAGTATGCGGCAGTTTATTCCTGGTTTGCAGCGTATCTTCCGGAAGCATTTGGTTCTGCGGAAGAAATGGAAGCGTTTGTAAAGCAAGTGGAAGAAGACGGAGGCTATGAAACCATGGACTACGGTGACTACTATATATGGTGTTATGTGTCAGATGGTGAAGTCAGTCTTGGAGTGGAACGGAATTATTTTTAATACCGGGGAGAGTTGTTATGTTTCGGCATGAACAAAAGTATATCATCCATCGTTTTCAGTATGAGGAAATTAAGAGAATTCTTGGGGTTTTTACGGAACGGGATGAACATGCAGGACCTTCGGGTGAGTACATGGTAAGGAGCCTGTATTTTGATGACCTGTGTCATAGTGCGTACTGGGAAAAACAGGATGGTGTCTACCGAAGAAAGAAATACCGGATACGGATTTATGACTGCAGGGATAATGTGATTGAGATGGAATGTAAACAAAAAGAGGAGGCTTATATTCAAAAAGAAGCCTTTGGATTGACCCGGGAGGAGTTTCATCAGATTCGGGATGGCAGAATCGATTTTTTGTTAGAAAAGGAATCCCAGATGGCAAAGGAGCTTTATGTGGATTTTCGGACAAAAGGATTAAAGCCGGAAGTAATTGTGGACTATGAAAGGGAAGCCTTTGTTTATAAAGCCGGAAATGTAAGGATTACCTTTGATAAAAATGTAAGGGCATGCAGTGCACAGGATGATTTTTTTGGTAAGGATATTCCAAGTTATTCTGTTTTTCCGGCAGATGAAATGATTATGGAAATCAAATTTACGGAGTATCTTCCGGAAAGAATCCGGCAGATTTTTAAGGTACGGAATCTGGTGCAGACATCTGCATCCAAGTACTGTCTGTGTGTGAATCGAATGAATGGTATCAGATAAAGGAGAATGGAATGACATTATTAGAGGTTACAAATTTTACGGATTTATTTAAAAAATCAGTTCTGGAACGTTTTGGGCAGAGCATGGAACCGGTGCAGTTTGTGATTACACTTGCGGCAGCACTTTTGTTGGGACTTGGGATTTTCTGGATTTACAAAAGATGCTTTACCGGTGTGGTGTATGACCACTCTTTTAATGTGTCGCTGGTGGTCATGACGATTCTGGTGGCAGTCATTATTGTAACAATCAGTTCCAATATTACCCTGTCGCTGGGCATGGTAGGTGCACTTTCTATTGTAAGATACCGTACAGCCGTGAAAAGTCCGATGGATTTGATGTTCCTGTTCTGGGCTATCACTTCGGGAATTGCAGTTGGAGCCAATTATTATACGATTGCATTGATTGGATTCCTTTTTGTT
>CAMEUH010000264.1 GCA_945938055.1 uncultured Eubacteriaceae bacterium
CAAACCACCCATAATATGAAGCAGTGTGGACTTTCCGGAACCGGACCGTCCAACGACTGCTGTGAATTTTCCTCTCTCTATCTCAAGGTCCGTATGGTCTACTGCTTTTACAACATTTTCGCCAACATAATAATACTTTACCAAATCTGTTATTTTTACGATTTCACTCATGACTATTTCCTTCCTTTTAATGCTTTTATATTATTATCCTATCTCTCAGACATTACAAAACCCTTACAGAAACTATTACAGTTTTGTAAGGGTTTTATTATTTTAATCATATAACGGAAGCATAATCTGAAATATTGTTCCGGTCCCATTTTTTCTTTTCGCAATAATGGAGCCACCTTGCTGTTCTATGATGCTTCTTGCAAGGTACAGTCCCACGCCTGCACCTTCCTTTACAATATCCTTCGTGTTGCTTCCCCTGTAGAATCGTTTGAATATCTCATGTACTTCCCCTTCCGGAATACCCATTCCTTCATCGTCAATCTGAATCAGGACATGATTTACCAGACAACTCACATAAATATTTACCGTAGTTCTTTCCGGAGAATACTTTACTGCATTATCAAGGATATTTACTAAAGCCTCTGCCGTCCACTTATGATCATGCATGATTTTGACATCCTTTTCCATATCCACGCATATTTTTATATCCTTGGCACTTGCCTTCATGTATATCTGACTTACCGCTTCGCTAATTGTCTTCTTAATACTGCACTTTTCACATTTTATCTGAATCATGCTGTTTTCAAGGCGGGAAAGCTTCACCAGTTCATCCAGCAGAGCTTCCATTTTAAGGATTTCCCGAGTTTCCATTTCCATAAACGATTGCCTTTCTTCTTCAGATAAATCTGAGGAAAGTGACAACTCATGACTCATTCTTATAGAAGCCAATGGCGTTTTTAACTGATGCGAAATATCTGTAATCAATGCTTTTGTGCTATTCTCTTCCTGCTCCAGGCGCTCTTTCAGATTGGAAAAATAATACCCTAACTCTCTTAATTTATCATACACATCTGCAAATTTTTGTGAACCGTTTCCCTCCGGTAACGGAAGCATATCCACATTCCCATTCTGAAAATAAAGTAGCTGCTCATATATATAATTCCATTCATTTTCTACTTCTGTAAATTTGTTTTTATTGGCATAAGCCAATAAAAAATATATGCCTGCCAAGGCTATAACCGTCAGGAGCATAGTGACCAGCATCATCAAGAAATCCCTTTGCATATCCTTAACTGCATAAAAGGAGATATTTTCACTCAGTTCATCTGCAAATTCCGGATATAGAATGGATAATTCTTTCTTCTGACCTTCAAATATTTTTTTCTCATATAATTCTTTACAGAAAAAAATAGTTACGAACAGAACAATCACACCTATAATCAGGCATATACAACCTATTTTTTGTTTACCTTTTCTGTCCATAAGTATCCAAGTCCCCTTACATTTTCTATACTGTCTGTTCCAAGCTTATTCTTAAGACGACTGATGTTTACGGTTACGGTGTTATCATCCACAAACAGGCCATCCAGCCCCCATACTTTTTCGAGAATACTTTCCTTGGACAGTATATGTCCTGCATTTTCAAGAAGAAAAATAAAAAGCTGCAACTCCGTTTTACTTAATGGAATCAATGCTCCGGCTTTTTTCACCTGCATATCGTTTACAAATACTTCAATATCGCCTGAGCTATACACTCCTTCCTCATTATTACCCAATCTTCTCATAAAAGCGTTTACTTTAGATGTAATAATATTTACTGAAAAAGGCTTGGTGATATAGTCGTCCGCACCTGTATCATATCCATTTACAATATCTATTTCCTGATCCATTGCAGTCAGATAAATCAAAACCGCATTACTTTTTTCTCTTACCACTTTTCCAAAATCCAAACCATTTCCGTCCGGTAAAGTAATATCGCTGATGACAAGATCGATACTTTCTTTGCTAAATATTGATTTTGCTTCCGATATCGTACATGCGGAGAACACATGATATCCTTCCTTGCTTAACTTTAGACTGATTCCCCTATTTAAGTTTTCATCATCTTCAAGTAATAAAATGCGCTTCATCTCATGCTCCTTCGGTACTCCTCTGGTGATGCCAAAAATTTTATAAAATATCCTCGTAGCTGTCAAGAGATACATATTTTTACTTTCTTCATATTTTCTCCTTATTCACATATTCCAAAAACTCTTTTGTTTGGGACCAATACTTAATCCCCCAGTTTTCAAAATTCCATTCTTCCATATAATCGTTACACTCGTAATCAATATAGTATAACTTATCTCCCTGCACCACAAAATTCGTGGGAAAATAATCGATATTGGTGTCAGCAGCATATAAAACTACGCACATTTCTTTCACCTGCTCTACAAAAGTCGGTTTTACCTCATTTCGCAAAACATAATCAAATACGGTATGTCCCTTGATATACTCTTTCAAGATTCTTTCCTTTTCAATATCCACCTCAAACATCTTTGGCATGGGGATTCCAATTTTTTTCAAACGTTCATAATCCTTCATTTCGGATTCAATTTTATTTCCAAACTGATAATAATCACACGGTTCATGGTGAATCTGTTTTAGCACGTATTCCTTCGCCCCATCCGTCACCAGATAAGAATATCCCCCTTTTCCATGACCTAACAGTTTTATGACTTCGTATGACTTTTCATTTACACACATCTCTTTCATTATACATTTCTCCCTCTTCATATGATCTATCCATCAGTGATTTGGTACATCCCCAACTCTTAGCTACCTTCTTAAAAGAATGTTTGGCAAAGGTATGAAACATGAACTGCAATAGCACCTGTACACTTTTCTAAAAATTTCTCCCGTTAATTATTCTTATTTTATATCATATTCTCATTTTTGAGAATGCCAATGTATCTTAATATTGTTCGAATATGGTATCCTCCGGGTAGTCCGTCTGCATAAGGTTCTGGGAAATCCCATCCTCTAAGATTTTAACAAACAACGGTACCAATTGGCTTAACAGTTTTTTCTGCATAAAAAAAAACAGCATGGTCATCATGCGCATGTGTTAAAAATATGTATCAGCCGTAATCTCTATCTGATTTCCTTCCGGATCAAGTATACAAC
>CAMEUH010000265.1 GCA_945938055.1 uncultured Eubacteriaceae bacterium
GGCAACATAAATATCAATCACTTCACTGCTATATGCGATTGCCGGAACCGTTGAAAGCAAAAGTTCCAAATCATCGGATTTGTAACCGGTCTCTTCTTCCAGTTCCCTTGCCGCTGCCACAATCGTCGGCTCATCCGCTCCATTTTTTCCGCCTGCCGGAATCTCAAGAGAATCCCTCTCAATGGCGTTCCGATACTGTCTGACCATGAGAATCTTTCCTTCCTCCGTAACCGGAAGAACTGCCGCCGCACCTTTATGCTTAATAAAATCCCACTTTGCTATATTGCCGTTCGGAACTCTGATACTATCCTGATAAACATCCAGAATAGAACCCTGATACTTCAGTTCTCTTCCTAATCGTTCAAACATTTGAAACCTCCATGAATTCTTTAATCCAAATGCTCACACTTACTGTAGCACTTCTCCGTTGCCTTAAATAAGGCATTTCGCAATCCATTTTCTTCCAGCGCCTCTACTGCCGCAATCGTGGTTCCGCCCGGTGAGCATACATTATCTTTTAATTTTCCCGGATGTTCCCCTGTTTCAAGAACCATCTTTGCCGCTCCCAGAACGGTCTGTGCAACAAATTCATACGCAGCCTTACGCGGCATTCCATACTTTACCACGCTGTCAGCCAATGCTTCAATAAACATGTATACATATGCCGGTGAACTGCCACTTGCGCAGGTAACCGCACTCATGATTTTCTCATCTACGCGCATCATTTTGCCAAAGGATGAGAAAAAGTTATCGATGTCACGAAGCTCCGTATCCGAAAATTCATTTTCATCGAAACAAACACCGGTCATGCCTTCTCCCACCATCGCAGGCGTATTCGGCATTGCCCGGACAATCCGGACATCCTTTCCTGCCATGTTTCTTAATTCTTCCAGGGTAAAACCGGGTGCAATGGAAATGATAACCTTGGAATAATCGATATCCTCCCGGATTTCACGGAACACCTTGTCATATGCCACTGGTTTTACTGCAAGAACAATATATTTACTGCGTTTTACCACTTCACCATTCGTTTCAGCACAGGAAATGCCCAGTTCTTCTGACTGCTTTTGCATCTTCTGTTTATCCTGCCTGGTAAAAATCACCTGTTCCGTACCATATCGCTTAATCAATCCGGAAATCATGGCAGCCCCCATGTTTCCCATGCCTATAAAACCAACTTTATACATTTTGTCACCTGCATTTCTATTATTTCGACTCTAAAAACTTTTCTACACTGACAAGCTTTACACACAGAATAAATAACTCCGTTGCCATTGCCATTTCTTCTGCAGATGGATAGGATGGCGCAATACGGATATTACTATCCTTCGGGTCATTTCCATAAGGGAATGTTGCTCCGGCTCCGGTAAGCACCACGCCTGCTTCCTTACATTTGGCAACAATGGCTTTTGCACAGCCTTCCATGGCATCAAAGGAGATAAAATATCCTCCTCTTGGTCTTGTCCAGCTTCCAATACCAAGTCCTCCAAGTTCCTTATCCAATCTGGAAAGAACTGCCTCAAACTTCGGACGAAGCTCTTCTGCCTGCTTCTTCATGTGTGCCTTGATTCCGTCATAATTCTTAAAATATCTTACATGGCGTAACTGATTAATTTTATCATATCCAATTGTCTGAATGGTCATGGATTTGCGTACTGCATCCAGATTTGCCTGAGACGAAATCATTGCCGCAATACCGGAACCCGCAAAGCTAATCTTTGAGGAAGAACAGAATTCATATACCATATCCGGATTTCCTGCTTTTGCACACTCACTTAAAATCTCAAGAATTTCATCCTGCTGGTCTTCATATAAATGATGTACAGCATAAGCATTATCCCAGAAGATTCGAAAATCTTTCGCAGCCGGCTTTAATGATGCCATTCTTCTGACCGTTTCATCCGAATAGGAAATTCCCTGCGGATTGGAATACTTCGGTACACACCAGATTCCCTTAACGGCCTCATCCTCAGAAACCAGTTTTTCTACCATATCCATATCCGGTCCGGTAGGAAGCATCGGAATGGTAATCATTTCGATGCCAAAATGCTGTGTAATTGCAAAATGTCTGTCATATCCCGGTGCCGGGCACAAAAACTTAACCTTATCCAGCTTGCACCATGGTGTACTTCCCAATACTCCATGTGTCATCGATCTGGAAATCGTATCATACATGATTGGCAGACTGGCATTTCCACATACGATTACGTTTTCTGCCGGTACGTCCATCATCTGGGCAATCAGGTTCTTTGCCTCCGGAATTCCATCCAGCACACCATAATTTCTGCAGTCAAATCCATTCTCAGCCTTTAATTCGCTCTCAGAGGTCAACGTATCCATCATATCCATGGTTAAATCCAGCTGGCTTGGTGAAGGTTTTCCTCTTGACATGTCAAGCTTTAATCCTTTTCCCTTCGCATCTTCATACGCTGCCAGTAATTCTTCCCTGATGCTCTTTAATTCTTCCACACTTAACTCACAATATGATTTCATAACACGCCTCCTGCTTATTTTTCCTGTTTTACACAAATTATCTTTTCTATTATAGGATAAAGTGAACATCTATGCAAGATATATTTCATATTCAAAAGATTTTATGGTTAGAATTTAATATTATAAAGTTTTTTGTATTTTTGCTTTATTTTATTAATGAAATGAAAAATGCTGATATCCAAAACGGATACCAGCATTTAAAATGCCTTTAATGCAAAATACTATTTAGCATAATCAGTAACTCTTGACTCACGAATCAGATTAACCTTAATCTGTCCCGGATATTCCAGCTCATTTTCAATCTGCTTGGAAATATCCCTTGCAAGTAATACCATATCGGTATCACTGATTAATTCAGGAACTACCATTACACGAATCTCTCTACCTGCCTGAATGGCAAAAGACTTTTCAACTCCCTTAAAGGAATTGGTAATATCTTCTAATTGTTTCAATCTGTTTGTATAAGTCTCTAACGTCTCTCTTCTTGCACCAGGTCTTGCAGCTGAAATGGTATCAGCAGCCTGTACAATACACGCAATTAAAGTCTGCGGTTCAACGTCACCATGATGTGCTTCCACTGCATTAATAACAATGGGTGATTCCTTATA
>CAMEUH010000266.1 GCA_945938055.1 uncultured Eubacteriaceae bacterium
AATGAAGACCCGTCAAAGCTTCAATCTCTTTATCCGGAGTATTTTGATAAAATCCTCATTGATGCACCTTGTTCCGGAGAAGGAATGTTTCGCAAGGATAATAAGCTGATTAAGGCATGGGAGAAAAATGGACCGGAGTTTTACGGTGCCATCCAACGTGAAATCATTCTAAAAGGGGCAGATATGTTAAAACCGGGAGGAATCATGATGTATTCCACCTGTACTTTTTCAAAATATGAGGATGAAGGCACAATTCAGTATTTATTAGAGAATCGTCCGGAAATGTCCGTCATTCCAGCGTCGGATTATGAAGGATTTTCTCATGGATTTGACGGATTCTCAGACTGCATCCGCATTTTTCCTCATAAGATGCCGGGAGAGGGACATTTTCTGGCATTGTTAAAGAAATCAGAAAATGCAGATGAGATCGATTACCGACCGGATGAATATAAAAAAGAAAAGCTTTCTTTAGAACTTTTGGAGTTCCTTTCCATGATAAAACGGCCTCTGAATCAGAATCGTATCCAGATGGCACAAGAGCGTGCTTATTTGATGCCGGGGGGGTTTCATGACAGCAGAGGATTAAGAAAATTACGGGCAGGTCTTCTCCTCGGAGAAGTAAAAAAGAATCGTTTTGAGCCAAGCCAGGCACTTGCCATGGCGCTTAAGATGGAGGAATTTTCCCAGTTCATCCAGCTTTCTGCAGAGGATGCCAATGTGATTAAATATTTAAAGGGAGAGACACTGGAACTTTCTGAACTTGGCGCACAGCCTCATGCAGGAAACGGATGGAATCTGGTTTGTGTGGACGGTTATCCACTGGGTTTTGGCAAACTAAATCAGGGAACCTTAAAGAATAAATATCATGCCGGATGGAGATGGCAGTAATGGCAATATTTCGAATGGATAAGTTTCTGGCAGACATGGGGTGCGGGACACGGAGTGAGGTAAAAAATTACATCAAAAAAGGGCGTGTCACGGTCAACGGAATCGTGGAAAAATCACCTGAGAAAAAGATTGACACGGAAAAAGACCAGGTCATATTGGACGGACAAGAAGTTTCTTATGTGGAACTGGAATATTTTATGCTGAATAAACCACAGGGCGTTGTGTCTGCAACAGAAGACAGAAAAGACAAAACCGTACTGGATTTAATTGATACAAAGAACCGGAAAGATCTTTTTCCGGTGGGAAGACTGGATAAGGATACCGAAGGGCTTCTTCTGATTACGAATGATGGGAAGCTTGCTCATCAGCTCCTTTCTCCGAAAAAACATGTGGATAAGGTTTATTATGCCGAAGTTTCCGGAATCGTAGGAGAGGAACAAGTGGAACGATTTCGGGAGGGACTGCTTTTGGAGGATGGAACACCAACCAAGCCTGCTTTACTAAAAATCCTGGATTCGGATACGGTATCCGAGGTTTCCCGAGTAGAGCTCACGATTCAGGAGGGTAAATTTCATCAGGTAAAGCGCATGTTTGAAGTGTGCGGTCAGAAGGTTACCTTTTTAAAAAGATTGAGAATGGGAACTCTTTTACTGGATGATGCACTTGCTCCGGGTGAATACCGAAGGCTTACAGTCAATGAAATCGAACAATTAAAAAAAGACAGAGAGTGAAGGAACAGCATGCAGAATCAATGTCATGACATACTAAAAGAAATGAAAGCAGTCATATTTGACCTGGATGGAACTTTAATTGATTCCATGTGGGTCTGGCGGGATATCGACGTGGAATTTCTCGGAAAACGTGGAATCATCATGCCGGAAAATCTTCAGAAAATGATTGAAGGAAAAAGTTTTCACGAAACGGCAGTCTATTTTAAAGAAACGTTTCATCTTCCGGAAACACTGGAGGAAATTAAGGAATTATGGAATCAGATGGCATATGACAAATATGCACATGGAATGCCATTAAAAAAAGGCGCAGGGGAATTCTTAAGTTTTCTTAAACAACAGAATATTCATATGGGAATTGCAACCAGTAATTCCAGAAAGCTGACAGAAAGCTGCCTTTTAGATATTGGAATTCTTTCTTACTTTGAAACGATTGTAACGGGCTGTGAAATCATACATGGAAAACCAGAACCGGATATTTACTTAAAAGCAGCCGGAAATCTTGGAATTTCACCTGAAAAATGTCTTGTGTTTGAAGATGTTCCCATGGGAATTCTTGCCGGAAAAAGAGCCGGAATGAAAACATGTGCCGTATACGATAGTTTTTCCGCCCATATGGATGAAGAAAAAAAGAACCTTGCGGATGCGTTTATTCTCGATTATCATGAATTAGTATAAGAACTTAAATCTCCCGATAAAAAGGGAGATTTTTTTGGCTTTAAATTGTAAAATTTTTGTGAATAAATTTATGAAAAAGTGTAGAATTGATTAAGAAAATAAGGTATAATAATGCTTATCTATAACGTGAAAAAAACTAGCATTGTTTATATTTCATTAAAAAATGGACTGTGGGGTAATGAAGATGAAAAAAATGGTAAGAAAGATTACTGCATTTTTCATGATGTTGGTAATGCTAATCAGTTTATTTGCAGATTGGAAGCTTGTATCGGTTCAGGCGGCAGATGACGCACTGGAAATAACCAGTTGTGATGTCCTGATAGGAGGTGTTCCGTATACCTCAGGAATGACGGTTAAAGAAAATACAACTTTTACCGTAACCGTCAGCTGGCTTGTAAAAAACGGTGCTGCAATTGGCGATCGAATTGAAATTGCTCTCCCAGACTGCATTGATTTTACTCCGAGAAGTGACCAGACTGCTTATGCAGATGGTTTTGGCCCGATTGGTACTTATTCGGTTGTGGATGGAAAGCTTGTCATGATCATTACCGAAGAGGAAATTAAGACCCAGTCCAACTTAAAGGGTGGTTTTGTTCTGGAAGGTACGCTGAATGAATCAGTTATTCCGGAGAACAGTGGAGAAACCACCACGGTAAATATCTTTAATAAATCGCTTGTTTTAAAGGTTACAAAA
Source organism: uncultured Eubacteriaceae bacterium (assembly GCA_945938055.1). GTDB lineage: Bacteria > Bacillota > Clostridia > Lachnospirales > Lachnospiraceae > MGBC120314. The sequence continues at coordinate 2,989 of CAMEUH010000266.1, forward strand.
GATGAATCCCTGAACCGGATTTCTGTGGATAAAAAGGCAACGGGTTCTTATGAACCGGGAAAAGGACAGCGATTT
>CAMEUH010000267.1 GCA_945938055.1 uncultured Eubacteriaceae bacterium
CCCGGTGCCCTGCACAACGTACACTTTTCCTCGTCAGTACTGTTTAATTGTCCGCAGGTACAACGCCATCCTCCTTCCAGAGCATACGGCCAGTATTTCGGCTTAATTTGTACTTTCTGACACCGCATCATGACAATATCATGCACTTCTCCCTCTTCTTCGATGCGAATCGGTTTGCCGACACGGATACCTCTTTTCAAATCTTTATTACTCCAGACCGTACCATCTGTCATGGTCACAGATTTAACCGTCAGACAAATAGTATCTGTTTCCTCAAATATGGAGAAAAGCTTTTTTTCGCCAAAAACGCTTTGTTTCCTGGCATTAACCATCTGATAGACGCAATTCTCCATGGACATGATAAGATTTTGGTCCGCATCAAAACACTCAGCCTTAAGCACAACATCCCTGACAGCCAATGTACCGATATTGGCCATTTCATTTATGACGAACATTCTCTTTGACTGAACATTCTGAACAATCTGACTCCGTAGTACATAAAGCGGACAGCCACTTAGCCATTCATTATGGTTAATAACTTTTACAACTTTGTATTTTTCATCATTCATAGGTTCCCCCTAAAAAATATGATTCCAGTAATGTAATATGCTATTTTCTCATTCACTGCTTAATTCAGTGCCCTTCTCGTGATGATTGCAGCTATTTCTTCAAAACTCATTCCCTTTCGGAACTGAAATTCTCCTTCGCCAACCTTGGTCGCCAGTCCATGTTCTGACAAATAATTCCAGCCTCATACAAAAGCCTTGAAGCCTTATCCGCCGAAGAAATATCTTCAAATAAAATGGTGATAATTTCCGCCTTCGTTGTTTCCTGCGGTTTTTGCGTTTCTGCCGGTGTTGTTTCTGGTGCCTTCGTGGTTTCCGCCACCGTTGTTGTCTCTGTACTGGCCGCCGGCGTTGTTTCACCACTCGTTTCATTCCTGTCTGTCTCACCGGTTTCCGATTGAGATTCCTCCTGCGTTTCACCAGAAGAAAGACTTTCCGGATCGATTTTTCCTTCACCGGATTCCTCTGGCTTTGTATTTTCCTCTGGTCTGGTTTCTTTCTCTTCTTCCTTCTCGCCCGACCCATAAAGGGATGTTTCCACCATTCCAAGCTGCTGTGCCCTCGCAATGATTTCTGCATCTGTCATTTCTTTATTCCGCGCACGAAAAGCAAGGACAAGAATGATGGTTGTCACAATCATTCCCAGTCCCAGTCCTCTAAGATATGATTTTAATTTCATTCTGACTTCCTCAATTACTTATTCTTGTTAAATAAATCAATTACCAGCTTGACCTCTCCCATTCCAAGGTTGAGTGTCTTTGCAATTTCCAGGTTGCTCTTTCCCTGTGAATGCATCAGCAGAATCTGTTCATTGCAGTTGGATGCCATGATAATTTCCGGCTCCACCTTTGCCATGTAAGATACTTCCTTTTCCGGTTCTGATTCTTTTCCGTCATCTGGCTCTTCCTTTTTCTGTTCAAAAAACTGCGGGGTTATGACATTATTTAACGGCTGCTTCATTTCCTCCTGTACAGGAAGAATCGCTGCTCTGGTCTTATATGCTGCTTTAATGGCAATATCCATTTCCTTAATGGTCTTTTCCGCCTCTTTCATCAGTTGTTCCAGATAAGCAGAATCCTGCTTCATTTCGTTTCCAGCGGCATCAATCTGACTTTTTACCATATTAATTTCCTTAACAACATTTTTCACTTCTTTTGCCTTATCATTCAGCATGTCGTACATGAAAACCGTTTCATTATGATTTTTATTGATTTCATTAAAAACAGTTTCCACATATTCATTCATTTCCATGATTTTTGTGTTGGAAATTTTATCCAGAGCCGCTTCCGTGGATTCCTCAAGAAGTGACATCTGATTTGTCACGATTTCATCCACTTGTTCTCTTAACATGTCTACCTGTTCCTTGGTTAATTCCGGCTTATAATTCGCCTTCCGTCTGGCAACCGGCTCTGCATCATCCTGTGTCAGAAGAAAGCTTCCCACAAAACAGATGATTCCTATTATAAGCATTATAATTTCTAAAGCTGTCATAATTGTTCCCTCATGCAGTATCCTGCATTTAAAATTTATTGTTATCCTGGTTATATCTTCATATCAAAGGAAGCGTTGCTTTTGATAACAACCTTTCCGGCCTCTTCTTTGGCACCTTTTCCTTTTCCACGGCTGCCAAAATAAGTGTTCTTTCCTTTTTCCCTGGCATCGTGTTTCGTATCACTCTTATTCGGATCATCCTTTTTCCGGATTTGTTCCGAATGCATCGTAACCTGTTTTTCAATTTCATGTGTTATGGCATTTTGCTGTACATCCGGTCTTGTCATTTCATTATGCCGGATCTGTGCCACATCATTCATTCGCTGCATCATGCTGATATCAACTGGTGAAACTGCCATAAATCCCTCCTATAACGGAATGCTTTTTATGTCTGCTCCCGATTTTAAAAACTGGCAATAATCAAACTTATTCTTTACAAACATATAGGTATCCCCAAAAACAATCTTGGTTCCCGAATACATGGTTCTGGACACTTTAATTCTGGCATTGCAGTCTTCATCCAGCATTCCATTCAGTTTCTCAAACTCACTTCGTTTGGTTGACATTTCATGCTCTGTCAGAATCAGATTTCTTGTTGATTTCTGAAGCATATCCAGTTTGTCCGCATCCAGACTTCCTTCCGTTTCCTGGCGTTTTCTTAATGCTGTAATAATCTGGTTCAGCTTGACCTTGGTATCATTGAGAGACATAATTTCCTTTTTCAGGCTCTCCATCCGCCTTTTTTCAGAAGGATCCACGCCAACTCCGACAACAGTTGCTGTCCCCATTTCATTTCCGATATATTTTGCATCGATTAAAACCGTAGAACGGACATCTCCGCCAACAATCAATCCATTTCGCCCGGTAGCACGGATACTGCCCCTAACTTCTACTTTACTGTGAAGAATACTATCTGTTTCCAGGCTTCCGCCGACAATTACCTGACTTG
>CAMEUH010000268.1 GCA_945938055.1 uncultured Eubacteriaceae bacterium
ATAATACATTCTCCCATATAACAGGGAGGCGCAGTTCATTTTCATGAACAGTCCTCCCCTCTCTTTTGGTTTATTTGTTCAATTCTTTCTGAATGCCATCTATTAATACTGCTGCTGCCTCATCTATCCCATAGTCTCCATAGCTTAATCCTGCCATGACGTCGTAATACACACCATCCGTACTCTTAAGGGATGCTGCTTCAAATTTCGGGTCAAGCGGATAAGAAACCCATGCCAGAACCTTGCCATTCGCTTCTGCAACAATCTTATTCAATAAGTCCTTACTGGTACAGGTTGCAAGTGCTGCTGCACTTAACGGAATACCTCTTTCCGAAGCCATGATGGAAGTTCCTTCTTCTTCATTCAAAAGGAAATTCAGAAGCATTGCCGCCTCCTTTGGATGCTTACAGGTTTCTGAAATTGCAAATCCCAGTGAAACCTTGGAATAGCCGCCCTGATATGCTCCCATGTCTGCAAAGAAATCACCTACAACAAATTCCTGTCCTTCTTCCAGTGCACTGCCAAACTTGCTTGCAGAAGAATCCCACTCAAAAATACCCGCATAAGTACCATTCATCCACTTTGGATTCTTATCCATGGAATCCGCACCATCACCAAGAATCTTGGAAATGGATGGTGTCACGTGTGCATCTTCCAGAGACTGGATGAATTCAAGTCCTTTCTTGATTTCCTCCGCATTGTACTGAAGTTCACCGTTTTCCACCCATGTCTTTCCGTATACCGATTCCAGATAATATACCATGAGAATCATTCTGTCATACTCACCAAGAGCGAGTGGATAATATTCCTCTCCAAGAACCGTCTTAAAAGTTTCTCCTGCTGCCATTAACTCTTCAAGAGATGTCGGTACACTGATTCCGGCTTTTTCAAAGGTTGTTTTGTTCCAATAGAAAATTCTTCCTGTCAGGGATACCGGAACTGCCTGAAGTTCCCCTGCGACAACACACTGCTGTAGTGCACTTTCCGGATACTGGCTTAAATCAAGTACTCCGGATACGGTATTCAAATCTAAAAACGCACTTCCGTCTGTGCTATAGGATGTAATCCAGTTCCAGTTAATCTGATTCACATCCGGTGCCGTCCTGGTTGCAAACATGGTTGCCATGGAATCTTCCCATCCTGTCCATGCGCCATAGGTCATGTCCACATCAATTCCCGGATATTTTGTCTCAAATGCCTCAACTGCCTTAATGGTTGCATCATGTCTTGCATCTCCGCCCCACCATGAAAAAGTAAGTGTGCAGTTTTCATAAGTACCGTCATTTGCGAATGCGGTTGTTGTTTCATCTGCCACTGTCGTTACTGCATCTGTCTGATTTGCCGTTGTCTGGTTATTTACCGCCGGCTGTCCGCAGGCTGCCAGTGAAATTGTCATCATCGCTGCCAGTCCAAGTGAAATAAGTCTTCCTCGTTTTCTCATAAACTTTTCCTCCCGTTTTTTCAATCTCTGGCTCTGCGTCTGGCGCCCGGCTCTATACTTTTTGCTACTAATTTTTTCTTTTTTTCATCGACTCCTCCGATACCACCACCTTTTGTTTTGGTATGTCTAAATTATATCACTCCGGGTGTTTTTCTTTCTTCCAATTTGGAATTCTTTTTATTGTGTTTTTTAGATATGAAACCTTTTCGCGAGAAACAATACTGAATATTATGGATATTTTAGAAAAAATTACTCAGTTAAGACTGGAACGACATTGGAGCGAATACCAGCTGGCAGAGAAATCCGGGCTTACCCAGTCAACCATTTCTTCCTGGTATCGAAAAAATATGATTCCATCCATTCCATCTCTGATAAAAATTTGTGATGCATTTGGGATTACCATCTCACAATTCTTTTTAGAAGATAAGAGTAAAGCTGTTTTATTAAATACAAATCAACTTGAATTATTAGACGCTGCCGCAAAACTTGATACGGAACAATACAATGCTCTTCTTCATTTTTTGCAGACATTATAGAAAAACAAATAAAATTGAAATAATAGATTGTATAGATGAATTTTCCCTTAGAGTTTCTCTTGTACCACATATTTCCATAGCAAGAGAAACTCTAAGGGAAGTCATTAATGTTCATCTGTTTTACTGTTTATAATATTTCTTTGCAAGTTCATCGAAACATTCTACCATATTCGGATTCCAACATATGATAAAGGTCAGTTATTCGCAAGGAAACGCATTACTTATGTGTGGCATAATTGTATCGCTTAATCTATGACACCTTCATTCCAAGATTGTACAATTCATCTGGGCATATGTCCTGTCCATCTGGCCATACAACTGTATACCCATCCGTGGTAACACGTTTAAAATATTCAAAAGACCGCAACAATCCATACCACTCTCCCTTTATATATGGTTCGACATCAAAACACTTTTTTTCACCATTATCAAATGTTACCAGTATCTGATATGCACAAGTTGCTTCTACTTGAATTGCGGTTGGTCTTAGCATAGTAAATTCCTCCTAATCATTTAACGCAACGGCTCTATCTTAAAATAGCCATCTCCAGTACTCAATAGCCTCCAATTTGCCTGTAATTCTTCTTCATGAATTGCCATCCACGCTAACAACAACTTCATTTGCTTATTCGGAAAACTTCCTTCCAAAACTTCACCATCTATTCCCACCACAATTTCATAGTCTCCATACAAGGCATGAATGTGTGGTTTATTGTGTTTTCCACCTTTTTCACTTTGCATTCGTACTATAATTCCGAAAAACATAGATAATGCGGGCATTTCAAACACCTCCACTCCTAAATATCTTTCTTACATTTGAAACGATATAAATACTTAACTCTTATATAAAGAATATCATAAAACCTTAAACACTCAAAGATAATTTGTCGCATCCTGCACATCAATATGATGCAGATTATTTATTATTAATGTAATTAATGAGCCCCTCTGCCTTAATAATCTTCTGCATGAATTCCGGGAACGCTTGTCCTTCATAGCTTGTTCCCTTTGTCACGTC
>CAMEUH010000269.1 GCA_945938055.1 uncultured Eubacteriaceae bacterium
AGGTGGTTTCGGCAACGGTCAAGCTTCAGACAGCGGTGTGTCCGGAGTGTGGAAGAAGTTATGTGGCAGGCGGCGTTACCAATACAACGATAAAGTATAACGAAGACAATCCATATGGAAAAGCTGCCAAGAGCCGTGATGCGGCAGAACTTATCGGCAGTCAGATTGATTATGCAGTATAGGTGGTAAATATGTTTCAAAGAATGAAAAAGACAGCAGGAATGATTTCACTGGTTCTGCTGTTTTGTTTGTGCGTAGGCGAATTTGCGTATGCAAGTAATGTGAATGATTTAAAGAATGAGAAGAATAAAGCAGAAGAAGAAGTGAAAGAACTTCAGGATGAACTGGCAGAGCTTTTAATTGATATTGATGAGGCAGAAACAGCTTTGATTGAAAAGGGAGAAAGCATTCTTGCAGAGCAGGAGCATCTTGCTGACATGGAGGATTTGAAGGCAAAGCAGTATGAGCAGATGAAGCGGAGAATCAGGTACATGTATGAGAACGGAAAGGATTCAACGGTACTGCTTCAGCTTCTTGGGATGGAAGATATTGCGGATTCCCTGAACCAATATGAGTATGCGGAGAAAATTTCAGAATATGACAGAAACCAGTTGGAAGCATATGCTGAGAATATTACAGCAATTGAAGAGACCATTACACGTCTTGAAATAGAAAAAGCAGAACTGGAAAGCCTTCAGCAGGCATATAATGAAAAACAGGAAGAGATTAATACGCTTCTTGCCCAAAAGCAGAAAAAAGTAAAGGATTTGGACAAGCAGATTGACGCGGCCATTAAAAAAGCTGCGGAGGAAGCAAAAAAGAAAGCAGCAGCAGAAGCAGCCAAAAATGCGGCAGCGGCAAATAATAATGGGACAACCGCTAATACCGGTAACACGAATACATCTTCATCAGGTGGTTCTGCCACAGGCAATCAGATTGTCAGTGCGGCACTGCAGTATGTAGGTACTCCTTATGTTAGTGGTGGCGCATCTCCGGGAGGATTTGACTGTTCCGGATTTACCTCTTATGTACATTCCTTATTTGGAATTTCCGTATCACGTTCTTCATCCAGCCAGGCATACGGCGGAGTAGGAGTGAGTCTGTCGGATATCCAGCCGGGTGATATTGTATGTTATCCGGGACATGTGGGAATCTATATTGGTAATGGCCAGATTGTACATGCAACCGTTCCGGGTGATGTGGTGAAGGTGGCAAGCATTAACTATGCTTCTTATGCAACCATTATTGCAGTCAGAAGATATTATTAAGATGTTAAGGAATGGATGGCATGAAGAAAATCATAAGAATGATGGTTATAATGGCAGCTTTGACAGCAGCAGCTGTGGCTGCCATTTTTTTATTAAAACGCCAAAGTCCGGATGGCGGTCTGAAGGCAGAAGATACGAAAAGGATGTTTGAAACACTGGATGTGGTCTGCTGGGGAGACAGTCTGACAGAAGGAATTTGCGGAAACGGAACTAATTATCCGAAGGTTTTAGAAAAGAATATTCGTGAATACGTGGAAAAACTGATTTTGGAAAGCGGACAATCATCTGAAAATCAGAAACTTCTGTTTGCGGAAGCAGAAAAAGTAAAAGTTTACAATGAAGGCATTTCAGGGGAAAGCAGCCTGTCTATTGCGGCAAGAGCAGGAGGGGGTCTGCTTAAGACGACGGAAGAACTCCATATTGGATGGCTGGATAAGAAAAAAGAAATTTCCTTTCTTACGGAAGATGGCAGGGTGGCAGAACCCTGGCATAGTGATGAACTGGGACCTGCGGATGTGACAGTGAACGGGATAGACGGAAAGCTTCGTTTTAACAATAAGGAGTACAGGTACTATTTTCAAAGAGACGGATGGGGGATGAAGGAGAATATTCCGTCTGGTACGACAATCATGGTTTCAGGACCTGAACGGTATCAGGATGCTTTTACTGTGATATTTATGGGCCAGAATGGAGGATACACGGACTTTGCAGATTTAATTGCACAGCAGAAGTCAATGATTCCACAGAATATTTTGGAAGAACGGCGTTTTCTGATTCTTGGACTGACCTCCGGAACCAGGGAGGAACGAAAACAGCTGGAGGATGCCATGGAAGAAGCTTTCGGTGAAAACTATGTGAATCTTCGCGAAGCTCTTTCCGGAGAAAGAGTGGCAGAATATGTGACAGAGTTATCCCAGGAAGATTATCAGTCCATGGAAAAGGGAGAAGTTCCTCAGGCATTGCGGGCACCACAGGACATGGTGCATTTAAATGAGCATGGATATGAAATGATAGGGGATATTGTTTTTGAACGGATGCAAAAGATGGGCGTTTTTGATACTATCCGGGCAGAAATTCAGAACTTTTCCCAATAAGGATATTGACAGTTTGGGTATTTTCAAGTATCATACTTTTATAAAATGACTTTATAAAAGTATGGTGCTTTTTATTATGGAGGTATGTCATGAGTGAGGTTAATACATGGATAGCTGATTTGGGCAATGGAAATTATCGGAATCCGATTCTTTATACGGATTACTCCGATCCGGATGCAATCCGGGTGGGGGATGATTTTTTTATGGTGGCGTCAAGTTTTTGTAACTCGCCGGCAGTTCCGCTGCTTCATTCAAAGGATCTGGTAAACTGGAAGGTCATTAACTATGTTCTGGAAAAGCTTCCGGGGGAACGTTTTGACAAACCGGCTCATGGATGTGGAGCATGGGCACCTGCCATTCGTTTTCATGAGGGAGTTTATTATGTGTTTGTGCCAATGCCGGACGAAGGCATTTTTATGTGTAAGACAGAAGACCCTTGGGGAACATGGTCCGAACCGGTCTTTCTGTTTGAAGGAAAGGGCTGGATTGACCCGTGTCCGTTCTGGGATGATGATGGAAATGCTTATATGGTGAATGCATTTGCAAAAAGCCGTATTGGTTTTAAGAGCATTATACAGATTTGTCCGATGAAACCGGACTGCAGCGGACTTCTGGGAGAAGGTAAATATGTT
>CAMEUH010000270.1 GCA_945938055.1 uncultured Eubacteriaceae bacterium
TTGCCATTCTTCCACAATTCCTCTGCCTGCTGTCTGTTTCGTTCAATAATATCAGCCGGAATAAATTTTATGGTTAATGCCACCATCATCGGTAATAAAATAACATCATCTAAATATCCTAAAACAGGGATAAAGTCTGGCACCAAATCAATCGGAGAAAGTGCATATCCTACTGTTATGCCCGCAAATATTTTTGCAACGATTGGCGTATCCTTATCTTTTAATGCCAAAAAGATTGCCGGTATGTCCATTTTTAACTTTTGGGCCCGTTCTTTTAAGTCCATTTGCTTACACCTACAATTAGATTTTTAATAGCTGTTATTTTTTATTATGATACTTGATAGGTGTAAAAGCAAGGACAACCTGTAAGATACTTGAAACTCATACCTAAGATTATTAATTGCCTTGTATACTAATTCAATTCGTAATAAATATCATTCAACATTTTTCTCAATTTCAATGTTCCGAAAAAATCTAACACAGGAATAAACTGCATGTTCATCTGATTATTCGTTATACTGATACCCTGTATATCACGCACGGCTTTAAGATAATAATATCCACAGAGTCCACTTTGTATAATAAAGGAACAGGTTACAGCCACCGGTATCCAAACAAATATAATAAATATTCCTCTGGATGCAGCCACTATGACAAACCATACCAAAAAGCTATATATGTAGTTGATGATATAAAACGGAATCGTTTTCAATTTCAAAAACAACCATATTTCCTTAAGTTCATTTAATTTATCCTGGTTCACTAATTTCTTTGCATTTGCAGTGCATATCCAGCCATATATCTGTATCACCAAAACCAATATGATATAGGTCAGAATAATAAGCCAGCCTGTTTTCGCATTATATTTGTTGGCAAAAATAACTGCCATAACAGGTAATACAATACTGGCTAATAGATGCATATACATCAGAAATACCATTAATTTTGCTTTTTTCATCTGTTTAACACCACCTGTTCTTAAAATCCTTTTCTTACATTTTATCTTTTTTGTACCAACAATATTGTATGTCCAGTAACAATTGCTGGAATTATAATGATAGCTAAAACACCTCTCGTTTATCAACTCACAAATTGGGATTGATCGGGGTATATATTCCAATTTTATCATTTTATACCCTCTTCATTTTGTCTTACGGGGTTTAATTGCTGTTTTTGTTCTCCTATGCCCCGTTTCTTCTTTACCTGCGAAGCTTAACAGAAAATTCCATCCATTCAAATTCAATATGCCAAATTCGTTACAAAAATTCATAAATTAAAGAACCATCTCATAATATAAGTAATCCCCAGTATAAGCACTTTCCGTATCGTTCTTCTTCCTATCATACAGCTGAAATCCAACACTTTCATAATTTCTGGGAGCAACCAAGTTACTATTTGTGCATACTATAATCCTTTTAAGCCCCTCATATTCTTTAATTCTGCGAACTGCTTCTTCTAATTGCATGTGTCCATAGCCTTTTTGCTTATATTTCTCTCTTATTCCATTATGACCTATCTCCACATATTCCGGTCTATGTCGAGGGTCCCATGTTACAAAACCAATAGGAACACCATCCACACATGTGACTAACCCATAATGATTTGCTATATTGGGATTATCATAGAAAAAATCGTCTGATTCATGCCAGTTTTCATCCCATATTTCCTTGTTTCTGGAATCAAAGGAATATGCATCTTGTAATATATCGTATAAAGTTCCTCTTGGAAACTCTGTAAATTTTCGAAATTCAATCATTCCTTGCACCTTTCAAAGAGAATTTCTATCCAACAACTTCCCATGCAGATTATCCACACAGATTGCCCCAAATGGTGCCGTAATCAGAATAGACAGTACTGCCACTGTCAATACAATCTGACCGCAGGCCAGTCCCATGCCAAGCGGAATCGCTCCAATCGCCGCCTGTACGGTGGCTTTTGGCGTGTAGGCAAGCATACAGAACAGTTTTTCCTTCCTGCTAAGATTTGTCTTAAAAAGCGAAACTGCCACACCACACATTCGAAAACACAATGCACCGGCTACCAGAAGGAGCGTCGCCACACCTGCGGATACTGCATATTTTAAATCCACCGTTGCACCTACAAGAACGAATAGAAAGACCTCTGCTGCCACCCATAATTTGTTATATTTTAGCGACAACCTCACTGCAAGCACCTCATACTGTTTCCTGATAACAATTCCAAGACTCATGATTGCCAGAAGCCCTGAAACCGGTACAATGCCCTCCAGGCTGTTCTGTACCTCCAATAGTAAAAAAGAAATGCTGAGAATAATTAAAATCTTAACCGAATCTCTCATGTGAAACTTCTTAAAAAACGCCACAAGCACCATGCCACACACTGCACCCAGAAGAACTCCCAGTACAATGGAAACCGGTATCTGTAAGAAACTGAATGCCGATACCGTTCCGGTTGCCGCAAGAGATGTCAATGCCGTAAACACGACAATAACAAATACATCATCCACGGATGCTCCCGCCAGTATCAGCTGTGGTATACTGTGTTCCTTACCATAGCCTTCCTCAATCAGCCGAATCATCCTTGGCACAATGACCGCCGGTGATACTGCTGCCATGACACTTCCCATGATTGCTGCCTCAAGCGTACTTACCCCCAGTAACACAGGAGCCAGAAGCACCACTCCAAGGATTTCCACACATGCAGGCACAAAACACATTAGAATTGCCGGTCTTCCTACTTTTTTCAAATCCGATATCTCTAAGGAAAGTCCTGCTCTTGTAAGAATAATGACCAGAGCAATCTGCCTTAAATCCGCAGAAATGTTTAAGATGGACTCATCAATAAGATTTAAGGCATGGGGACTTAAAATGATACCCACCAGAATCATTCCAATCAGCCCCGGAAGCCTTAGTCTTGAAAAAATGCTTCCCAGAAGCAGTCCCAGTAATAAAATCAAAGCAATGCTTGTTAACATGCAAAATCCTCCGATATCATAAAATCATTTTT
>CAMEUH010000271.1 GCA_945938055.1 uncultured Eubacteriaceae bacterium
TGCCTGTTATTTTTGTCATGGTGGTTTTCTTCATTTCCAAGGCGAACCCTTTATTTGACATTCTCCAGAAAAAACTGGATAACGTGAATAATGTTATTCAGGAAAATGTAGCCGGTTCCCGTGTGGTTAAGGCATATGTGAAGGAGGAACATGAGAAGGAACGGTTTGGAAGAGCAAATGGTGAACTGATTGACACACAGTTAAGAGTACTGATTCTTTTTTCTTACATGACCCCGCTCATGAATATTGTGTTAAATCTATCAGTGGTGGCGATTATACAGGTTGGTGCCATAAATGTTCAGTCAGGAGGTGCAACGCCGGGAAATGTCATGGCGGCAATTACGTATCTGTCGCAGATTTTAAATGCAGTGATGCGAATGACCATGATTTTCCAGACGGCATCCAGAGGTATGGCATCCGGTAAACGAATTAAGGAAATTCTTGATTGTACTCCGGCCATTATTGGAAATCAATCGGAAAAGCTGCCGGTCGTTAAGGGAAAGGTGGAATTTAGAAATGTTTCTTTTTCTTATCCGGATTCCAATGGAGAGCTTGTGCTAAAAAATGTTAATCTTTGTGTAAATCCGGGTGAAACACTGGCAATTCTCGGGTCTACGGGCTGTGGAAAGAGCAGTCTTGTCAATCTGATTCCGAGATTTTATGATGTGACAGACGGTCAGGTACTGGTAGATGATGTGGATGTGAAAGAATATGATTTACATGATTTACGGGACAGGATTGCAATCGCATTGCAAAAAAGTGAGATTTTCAGTACTACAATTGGCGAAAATATTCGCTGGGGGAACCGGAATGCGGATGAGGCGATGGTGGAAAAAGCAGCTTTTACAGCGCAGGCTATGGAATTTATCAGAAAGAAAGAAGAGGGGATGGATACGCCGATTGCAGAGAAGGGCATGAGTCTTTCCGGCGGTCAGAAACAGAGGATTGCCATCAGCCGTGCCATCCTTAAAAATGCAGAAATTCTGATTTTCGACGATACCACCAGTGCACTGGATTTAAAGACAGAGGCAGCACTTTATGAGGAACTGGATAAAGAATATGGGGACACCACCAGGATTATCATTGCACAACGGATTGCATCCGTAAAAAATGCAGACCGGATTGCAGTGTTGGAAAATGGACAAATAGCGGCATGTGACACTCATGATAATCTTTTGAAATACTGCGAAATTTATCAGGATATTTATCAGTCCCAGCTTAAGACGGGAGGTGCCGGCAATGAGTAATGAAAATCAGAAAACAAGCAGACAGGCAGAACTTAATAATTACCGGATTCCGGGAATGAGAGCGCCCCGGAATCGTCAGGAAATAGAAAAGCCAAAAGAAGGCAGAAAAACCATGAAGAGGCTGTTTTGCTATTTTGCGGATGAAAAATACATGCTGGTTGGTCTGTTGCTGGCTGTATGTGTGGTTGTGGTCTGCTCCGTGTATGCACCGGGACTGCAGAGCCGGGCTATTGACCGGATTTCAGAAGGCGCATTTGACAAGCTGCCGCCAATCCTTTTATTCATGCTGGTTTTATATGGAATTCACTGCATTTGTACATTAATTCAGAGCATTTTGAGCGCTAAGTTAAGCCAGAAGATTGTCCGGAAGCTGAGGGAGGATTTATTTGACCGGATAGTGAATCTGCCCATTAAATATATTGATAACCATTCCCATGGTGATATCATGAGCCGGATGACAAATGATGTAGAAAATATTTCCAATACCATTTCCCAGTCGTTAAGCTCTCTGGTTTCCGGCGTTCTTACCATTATTGGAACGGTTGTCATGATGGTGTATTACTGCCCTGAACTTGCGGTTTTATCCTGTGCCACGGTAATCCTTACCATTCTTGCCACAAAATATCTGTCCGGTGCCATGAGAAAATTTTACCGGAAACGCCAGGTACTCTTGGGGGAGTTAAATGGAACGGTAGAAGAAATGGTTACAGGATACCGCACGGTTGTAGCGTATAACAGGCAGGAAGAAGTCATTGAGGAATTTAATAAAACCTCGGATGAACTGACGAGGACAGGAATCGTGGCAGAAATACTGGGAGGTTCCATGGGACCGGTCATGAATGTGATTAACAATGTAGGTTTTGTAATCATTGCGGCATTCGGAGGATATTTTGCCATAAATGGAGTGATTTCCATTGGAATCATTTCTGCATTTATTGTCTATGCAAAACAGTTCGGAAGACCCATTGATGAACTGGCACAGGTTTATGGTCAGATTCAGACTGCCATTGCAGGAGCCGAGCGCGTATTTGAAATCATGGATGAAAAGCCGGAGGACAAATCCGGAAATCATGACATGAAAAACACGAAAGGAGTCATTACCTTTGAACATGTGGACTTTTCCTATGTGGAAGGCAGAAAGGTATTGTATGATTTTAATTTAAAGGTTGATGCCGGACAGAAGATTGCGCTGGTTGGTGCAACCGGAAGCGGTAAGACAACGGTTGTGAATCTTTTAATGCGTTTTTATGATGCAGACAGCGGCTGTATCCGCATTGACGGAACAGACATCCGGGATATTGACTGTGGGGAGCTTCGTAAGCATACGGCAATTGTTTTACAGGACACGGTACTGTTTTCCGATACGGTAAGAAATAATATTAAGTATTCGAATCTGGAAGCAGATGATGTGGAAATGGAGCAGGCGGCAAAAATGAGTAACTGCCATAAAATGATTATGCACATGAAGAAAGGCTATGATACATGGCTTACAGGAGGCGGAAGCAGTATTTCACAGGGACAGCGTCAGCTTCTTGCCATCGCAAGGGCATTTCTTGCCAATCCGAAGATACTGATTCTGGACGAAGCGACCTCAAGCGTGGATACACGAACGGAAAAGCATATTCAGGATGCCATGGTGAATCTGATGAAAAACCGTACCAGCCTGATTATTGCACACAGGATTTCTACGATTCAGGATGCAGACTGAATTGTGGTCATGGATAACGGGCATA
>CAMEUH010000272.1 GCA_945938055.1 uncultured Eubacteriaceae bacterium
GCCATTGGCTGTCCCATGCCCTGGTTCATTCCCATTCCGTTCATGGACTGTGTCTGACCCATACCAGGATTCATTCCCATTCCTGCATTCATCGGTCTTGCCTGCTGTCCCTGCATTCCCATGCCATTCATAGACTGTCCCTGCATTGGATGAGCCTGTCCCATTCCCATGCCCATTGGTCTTGCAGCTGCCTGTCCCATGCCAGAATTCATTCCCATTCCCGGTCTGACTGGAGATGCCTGCTGTGGACGATATCCAAATCCTGCCATCGCATTCTGTACCGGTGCTGTTCCGGTTGTATCCGTAAGACCCGTTGCAATAACTGTAATAACAGCCACATCAGTCATGGATGTATCACACTTTGCACCAAAGATAATATTTGCATTTTCACCGGCAAGTTCTTCTACATAAGAAGCAGCTTCGTTTGCCTCAATCAAGCCTACGTCACCGGAAATATTAATAATGATATGAGAAGCACCTTCGATGGTTGTCTCTAAAAGCGGACTGGTAACAGCCTGCTTTACAGCCTCCAGAGCCTTATCCTCACCAGAAGCCATACCAATACCGATATGTGCAATTCCCTTATTCGTCATAACCGTCTGAACATCCGCAAAGTCAAGGTTAATCAAACCCGGTACATTAATCAGATCCGTAATACCCTGTACACCCTGCTGTAATACTTCGTCTGCTTTCTTCAGTGCATCTGCCATGGATGTCTTACGATCTACAATCTCTAATAACTTGTCATTCGGAATGACAATCAATGTATCAACATTTTCCTTCAGTTTTTCAATACCCTGATTTGCATTGGTCATACGGGTCTTTGCTTCAAAACGGAAAGGCTTCGTTACAACGCCTACAGTAAGAATTCCCATATCCTTTGCAATCTTTGCAACAACAGGAGCTGCACCGGTTCCGGTTCCACCGCCCATGCCACATGTAACAAATACCATGTCCGCACCGCGGATTGCCTGTGAAATTTCTTCCATGCTTTCTTCTGCTGCTTTCTCGCCAACCTCTGGCTTTGCGCCGGCACCAAGACCCTTGGTAAGCTTCTCACCAATCTGTAATGCCGTCGGAGCCTTACAAAGCTGTAATGCCTGCTTATCGGTATTGACACCGATGAACTCAACTCCACCGATATTCTCGTCTATCATTCTATTAACAGCGTTATTACCTGCACCGCCGACACCAATTACAATAATCCGTGCGGCTGCTTCTGATTCTGTAGATTTTATCTCTAACAAGGCTTTTTCCTCCTTAAATAGTTTCCCTATTATACACATATATTATATGATATAATTTTTTCTTAAAAATATCAACAATTTTTTTTCTTTTTTCTTACATTTTCTTGATTTTTTATAACATTTTGCTTCTTCCTACTCATTATCCTTCTTAAAAATGATGGAGGAGGTATCTTCCGTAAAGTTTTCCATGTGCAAGGTTCCCGAAAGTCCCTGCATCTGTGACATCATCTGGCTTACCTCATAAATTTTCTCTGTTATGGTGGCAGCATCACCCAGCATGATTTTGATATTTCCGACATACATGACAACATTGTTGCTTTTATCAAAAAAAACCTTGTCCACGCTGATGGAATACTTTTCACAAAGCTGTACCAGATCCAATAAAATTCCAAATACCCTTTCATCTTCCACATTCAGTCTGGAATGAAGTACCACATTGGTATAATCCAGTCCCATGACTTCCGGAACGCCATTCAATACTTCCTTTGAGCTGTCCACCACAATGCCATCCTTGTCAAAATACAGATTATATCCCATGTACCGGATATAACCGATGATGCTCTTTTCATAAACCTTAACCTTTAACTTATTCGGCCAGTCAACCGTCACTTGATAGTCCTGGACGAAAGGTATCACCACCTTATCCTTCTTACTTGTAAAGAAATAATATATCAAGGTATTTACATTATATTTTCCGCCGAAAATGTATGTTGTCATTTCCTCGTCCGTATAGGTTGTATTACCTTCATATTCAATCTGTGTTGTACGAAAGCCTGTGGATACAAATAAAACGCATCCGAGCAAAAGAATCACCGCAATACTGATGACACCTTTTTTTGTCAGGCCAAATCTTTCAAACATGGATACACCTCCATACTAAATCCGCATTTTGCTGGAAATATTAAGGGCAAGCCCCATTTCCGCCAGAAGAAAGATGACAGAGGTACCTCCGTAACTGATAAATGGCAGCGTAATACCGGTATTTGGTATCACGTTGGTAACAACGGCAATATTTAAAATAACCTGAATGGCAATATGTGCCATAATACCCACCATAATCAGAGAGCCATAAAGATCCGGTGCATTATTGGCAATAATCATAAAACGCCAAAGCATCAGTCCAAATACAAAAATAATGGAAATCGCACCAAAAAGTCCCAGTTCCTCACAGATAATGGAGAAAATCATGTCGTTTTGTGCCTCAGGAATAAATCCAAGCTTCTGAATACTATTTCCGAGTCCCTTGCCAAAAAGTCCGCCTGAGCCAATGGCATAAAGTGCCTGAAGGGTCTGATAACCAATATCACTGGTATAATTCTCCGGATTTCTCCATGCAAAAATTCGCTTTAAACGAAACGCCGTGTCATCCGTTAGTTCCACGAAATTAAAAACCACAAACAGGAATATTCCAACCAGTACGGCAAGTGCCAGGGAGCCAAGAATAAACGGCTTGTATTCCGGATACGCCACAAACGCAACCACAACACCAATTCCTGCAATAATAATACCAGTACTTAAATTATCCGTAAACTGATAGACACAAAAAGCAAGTATGACAGTTAATACTCCAATTGCCATCAGACTCTTCGGCCGTTTGATATTTTTTCCCAGCTCACAGATAAATGCGGCAAGAAAAACAATCAGTGCAATCTTGGCAAATTCCGCCGGCTGAAAAGAAACGTCACCGATACCGAGCCATCTTCTTGCACCGTTTAA
>CAMEUH010000273.1 GCA_945938055.1 uncultured Eubacteriaceae bacterium
ACAGATGGATTTCTTTTGATGTCGGAACTTCTGGAAATCAGCAAGACAGCATATTTTATGAGGCAGAATGATGAGATGTCGGACTCAGATTACGAGGTCTACATGGAAGCAATCAGACGTCGTCAGCAACATGAACCGCTTCAATATATTACGGGGCATGCCTATTTTATGGGATATGATTTTCTTGTTAACAAGGATGTACTGATTCCACGGATGGATACGGAATGCCTGGTTTTGGAGGCAGAACGTCTTCTGAAACTACGCAATGAGTCCGGACGGGAGGCAGAAAAAACACTTAATCTTCTTGACTTGTGTACCGGTTCCGGCTGTATCGTAACTTCTTTATTGTTGAGAAATTCTGCTCTGAAGGGAATTGGTTCTGATATATCGGAGGGTGCGCTAAAGACGGCACGCGAGAATGCCAAGAGACTTTCCTGTACGGAGGTGGAATTTGTCCGAAGCGATTTGTTTGAACAAATATCCGGAAGGTTTGACATGATTGTATCAAATCCTCCTTATATTCCAACAAAGGAGAAGTAAGGATTCATGTACCGTTTCATGCATTGGACGGGCATGGTGATGGACTTTACTTTTATGAAGAAATCACCAGAAATGCACCGCAATTTCTGAAGCAGGAAGGATATCTTTGCTATGAAATCGGGTATGACCAGGGTGAGGACGTAGTTCGCATCATGGAAAAAAATCATTTTAAGGATTGCAGCGTTATGAAGGATTTGGCAGGACTTGACCGGGTTGTGACAGGACACTTGTAGCGGAATGCAGGGAGAATGGGGATGAAATCCCCAAGAGAGTTATCAGGAAATGAATAACAGGAGGAACATGAATTGTGGAAATGTTTGATAAATTAGAGGACATCGTCCGTCATTATGAAGATGTAAATGCGGAACTTTCCAGTCCGGATGTGGTAAATGACCAGGACCGTTTTAGAAAGCTGATGAAGGAACAGAATAATCTGACACCGATTGTGGAGGCATTTACAGCATATAAGAAGAATAAACAGAATATCGAAGACAGTCTTTTGATGCTGGATGAAGAAAGCGACGAAGAATTAAGGGAACTTGCAAAGGAAGAATTAAATGAGGCAAAGGCGGAAGTAGAACGTCTGGAGCAGCAGTTAAAGATTCTTCTTCTTCCAAAGGACCCGAATGATGATAAGGATATTATTGTGGAAATCCGTGCAGGTGCAGGTGGTGATGAAGCAGCACTTTTTGCAGCAGAATTATTCCGTATGTATAGCCATTATGTGGAAGCAAGAGGATGGAAGGTTGAAATCGTTAATGTGGATGAAACCGGTATCGGCGGAATGAAAGAAGTAGAATTCATGGTGAAGGGTCAGGGTGCCTATTCTGTCATGAAATACGAAAGTGGCGTGCATCGTGTACAGCGTGTGCCAGAGACGGAAAGTGGTGGACGAATTCATACATCAACTGCCAGCGTGGCGGTAATGCCGGAGGCGGAAGAGGTAGATATTCAGATTGATGAAAAGGATATCCGAATTGATGTCATGCGTGCATCCGGAAATGGTGGACAGTGTGTCAATACGACAGATTCTGCTGTACGTCTGACCCATTATCCGACCGGAATTGTTATTTACAGCCAGACGGAAAAATCTCAGATTCAGAATAAGGATAAGGCATTTGCATTACTTCGTGCAAAACTTTATGACATGGAATGCCAGAAGGCACATGATGAAGAAGCAGAAGCAAGAAGAAGCCAGATTGGTACGGGTGACCGTTCGGAGAAGATTCGTACCTACAATTTCCCGCAGGGACGTGTGACGGATCACAGAATCGGACTGACACTTTACAAGCTGGATAAGATTATGGATGGCGATATTCAGGAAATTATTGATGGATGCATCGTTGCAGACCAGAATGCCAAGTTAAGCCGCATGCAAAACGAAGGCTAAAACCCTTGATTTTACTGGGTTTCTTCGAATTATACAGTTGCCAGAAAAACAATAATTTTATGAAAAAGACGGACTTTGACATATGTCATCGCCCGTCTTTTCTTATTTTGGCTTTCTTTGATGCACTGTACACCCCTATTTGGGGTGCTTTGATGTATGTATAGCACTATCTGTAAAAGTGGGGGGATTTATTTTTTTATTTACAATATTCTGAAGGTATATTACAATAGAAAAAATTTGGTGCTGTTATACAAGATAAAAAGATATGGAAGGTGGTAGTATGGATAATTTGCTTTTTCAATTTGCAATGTTGCTTTGGATTACAGGAATTATATTTTACTGTGCATTATTTCCGATTGTAACGAAAAAATGTTTTTGGAAAAAAACAAGCCTTAAGAAAAATATTTGTAATGTAATAGTATGTGTATTATTGATGCCCATGTTAGTGTATGAATATTCCGTTGCTCTTTCTATGTTTTTGGTGGATAGTTTCCATATTAGTGAATTATCTGTTGAGGGAATAATTTTATCAACATTTTGCGAGATTGCATTCATTCTATTAGCAGCATATCTGTATGTTTTGTATTTTAAACCTGTCAATAAAGCAATTGCTATATTTGTGTATTTTATGGTTAGTATAATTACATACATTCCTTCATCATTACCACCAATGAATGCCATAAATGCAACAATCGGGGATACTGTTCTGATTCTGGGAGAAAGTATATTAATCCTGGCTCTGGGATATATGTTCTATCATTTTTTGGTTGTTCCGGTTTCTAAGATTACACATGTTGATAATAAAATTGGAAGAAGAGCATTTATTATTTTACCAGCTTTTTCATTAGTTTATACTGATATTATAGCAATAATAAATTTATTGTATGCAGATAATGATATTCTTGTGGCAGTAACAGGAATCTCATCTGTTTTTGTTATATTAGTTGTATGTATAGGATTTCATTATATTATACAGAATACGATTGTGATTAGTGAACTGGAAAAAGCCAGAGATGCAGAAAAGGC
>CAMEUH010000274.1 GCA_945938055.1 uncultured Eubacteriaceae bacterium
AAAAGCCGTTCATCACCCTGACCACGGTCATCCGGAAGGGATTTCTGACAATCCGGATGTGCAACAGCAAAAATCCGGATACCTCTTTCCGGCATAAAACGACGAAGCCAGACACCCTTGGCCATGGCTTCGGCCTTTCCATTATCGAAGAAATCTGTCGGCGATACGATGGGGTCTGTCAGTGGAACGACTGCGCCGACCATTTTGATTCCGTTGTGCTGCTGCGCTGGAGCTGACAAGTCTTTGGACACGGAGGATGCCTGGCGGTATCCCCGTGTCTTCTTTTTTTCCTTATTCTTTTCACTTTCCTGCAACTTTTCCATATAATTGTGTAAATCTGTGCTATAATTCATAAGTGAAGTATCAGATTCAGAGAAGACAAAAAGAGCAGTTCTGAATGAACCGGAACTGCTCTGAATGTGATTCTTCATAATTGTACCAATTCGCGGACGTTTAGCCGATAGGTATATGGGGATAGTATTCTTCCCTTTTAGTGAAAATGCTGAAGTCCTGATTGGAAATTAAGCATATGAAAATTTTTTTAGACCGATTGTATAAATATATCCAATAAAAGGGCATGCTTCGCAGACCTTCTTGCGGAGGTCTCTGAAAAACAGTATTTAGTGGCAGAGGCTTTTTCTCAGGAAGTGCCATATGTCCTTCCGATGTGCTGCATGCTGCAGCATCCGCATTCCGGGCAGATATGGATATCTAAGTTCCAGACTGCTTTCAGAAGTTCTGCCATGGATAGATTGATATATTTCACTTTGAAACGCTGATGACCCTGGAGTTTAAATATCAGTTTCAGGTTTCTGGTTTTATAACGGTTATTCAGAAAGCCATAGTACCGAATCTTCTGAAAACCAGATGGCAGCACATGCATCAGGTAACGCCGTATGAATTCTGCATGATCCAGGGTGATCTGACGCTTGGGTTCACCGGGTTTCTTGCCCCTGGCAAAAAAAGTAACCGTATCATCGGAAACGGAAAAAATCCGGCTGTTTGAAATGGCAATCTTATGAGTATAGCGACCAAGGTATTCAATGGCATTGCCAAAGCCGTTAAAGGTCTCCTTGATGTAGGGGCACCAGTCCATTTCATAAAGGCTGTTTTTCCATTCCTTCCAGTGATAGGAATTACGCAGCTTTTCACAGGAAGAAGAAAATGTAAGGGAGCCGTTTTCATAAAGCGAGGAAAGGAGTGCCATATATTTCCCTTTAAATTTGTCCCTCAGCACTTCTGTGCGGATAAAAAAGTTTTTGGGAGATTTTCGGATCCTCCCGTCTTTGGTAAGCCCGCCACCGGAAACGATGCAGTGCATATGCACATGGTAATCCAGCTCCTGGTTCCATGTGTGAAGCACCTGGATAATACCGGGTGTTGCCCCGAGCCACTTTTTGTCAGCAGATAATTCCAGAAGTGTTTCGGCGCAGCATCTGTGAAGCAGCCCATACAGAAGTTTCTGATTGCAGTAGATGAGAGGGTTTAATTGATGTGGAAGTGTAAACACCACATGAAAGTAAGGGGTGTCAATGACCTCGGCCTTTCGTTGATCCACCCAGATTTCTTTCCGGACTGCCTGACAGTTGGGGCAGTTACGGTTACGGCAGGAGTTGTTATGTATTTCTACATACCCACAGTCGGTACACTGGCTTAAGTTTACACCAAGCCTGCCGGATTTGCAGTTTAAGATGGCATGTGCGGCTCTGCGCTGTACATTTGTCTGATAATAGTTCTGTGCAGAATAATCATCATAGGATTGCTCAAATATCTGCCGGATTTTATAACTACTCATGGCAAACACCAGCCATACGGTCAAGGGGGCTGACAGCCTGACGGATGGAATTGCCTGAAAGATGGACGTAAATCGTGGTGGAATGCAGGGATTTATGTCCCATAAGAGCTTTTATGGTAAGCAGATCCGTTCCGTTTTCATACAGGTGTGTACCAAAAGCATGGCGGAAAGAATGGCAGGTAAGCCTGCGTTCCCAGCCCAGTCTGTCCTCGTGAGCGTGAATGTGCCGTGAGAGAAAGAAGGTATCAATGGGTCTGTCTTCCCCGCACTGTTTTGGGAATAGATATCCCATAGGCCGTCCACATTCAAACCAATACTGTGTCAGAAGGTCAAGAGCCGTTTTTGAAAGAATGGCATACCGGTCATTTCTGCTTTTAGAGTGTGTGATGTGAAGCCGCATATGTTTGCGGTCAACGTCTTCATAGTGGAGCCGGCAGACTTCTCCGATGCGCAGACCTGAGGAATACATGAGTGTAACCATGGTCTTAGGCTTTAAATCAGGCATGGAAGAAATAAACTGCCATGTTTCTTCTTTTGAAGGAACGTAAGGAAGATATTCATCAAATCTGCGCATAGGAAGCTGTGTATCATCCCATGTTTTATGTAACACATACATGGTAAAAAAACGCAGCTGAGAAATGGCACAGTTGATCGTACGGTCAGAAAGGTTTCTGGATTTCTGGAGCCAGCGGATGTAATCACGGAGCTCATCCCATGAAACCTCATCGGGTGCTTTGTGGAGAATGTTGGTGAGGTAATCCAGGTAAGCATGAATGTAAGTGCAGTAACTGTTAAGGGTATGGTCGGTGAGACCGCGAAGGGAAATCATTTCCCTAAAAGAATCTAAATATTTGTCCATCATAAAAATCTCCTTTGAAATGAAATAAGAAGTACTGTTACATTTCAAAAAGAGGCGGTGGACGGATAAAAAAATAAGATATGTAGTTGTTGAGTTTAAAAATCCATGGTAAACTAATCATAGCAGTTCTTGTGAATATGTGATTGTTTGGTGTGGTAACTTAACAATACAACATATATACAAAAACTGCTATTTTTTTATAAAAAAGTAGTGGTTTCACGTACCTGGGGCTAGCCGTCGCGCCAGCGACTTGGTACAATTATATAATATCAGGATTGTGGGGGCATGAGATGCGGAA
>CAMEUH010000275.1 GCA_945938055.1 uncultured Eubacteriaceae bacterium
AGGCAGAGGAACAGGAAAACTCACTGGAAAACCAGAAAGACTTTTATGAGAATAAGATAAGGTCCAATCCCCTGTATGAATATGCGGGGGTCTATCATGATTTCGGAATATCGGGATTTAAGGAAAAAAGGCCGGGTTTCCAAAAAATGATTGAAGATGCCGTGAATGGAAAGATTGACCTGATACTGACAAAATCCATATCGAGATTTGCACGAAATACCGTCACGATGCTTAAGGTGGTAAGAAAACTGAAAAGCGTCGGTGTCGGTATTTTTTTTGAACTGCAGAACATCAATACCCTGTCTGCGGAGGGGGAACTGATGCTTTCCATCCATGCCGCCTTTGCACAGGCAGAGAGTGAAGACAGCAGCATGAATGCATATATGACCTGCCAGAGAAAATTCCGTGAAGGAATTCCGGCAGTCAGGGTGCATGAATGTTACGGGTACCGGCTGAATGGGGAAGGGGAGATAGTTCCTGATGACATCCAGTCGGAAGTGGTGCGTATGGTTTACAATCTGGCACTTGAGGGAATCTGGCCTTCGAAGATAAAAGCATATCTGAATGAAAGGGGAATTCCTTCGGCAAAAGGAAAAGAATGGGATGATACCGGAGAGTTCCGCATTTTACGTAATGAAATATATAAGGGCGGTGTAATGATGCAGAAGACCTATCTTGATGCAGACCGTGTCCGGCACAGGAATGATGGGCAGAAAGACAGGTAGTATAATCCGAATCATCATCCCGCCATCGTGGATGAGTTTGTGTGGAATCAGGTACAGGAAGTTCTTGATATAAGATCCATGCAGTTAAAACAGAAACTTCCGGAGCGGAAGATGGGTGGAAACTCCCACAACAGATATCCGCTTACGGATATGCTTTTTTGCCCGCACTGCGGTGGCAAACTTCATCACAGGGTTTCGAACGGAGGCAGGAGCATCTGCTGGTGCTGCAGTACCAAGATAAAAAAGGGGAAGGATTTCTGTACGGGCATTACGGTGCCGGAAAATATTGCAGAACAGTGGAACATTACGGAAGAAACCACGGTGTTTATGAAAATGGATGAATTTGGAAGAAAGTGGTATTCAACCATGCCGAAGGCAGAATACGAATCATCAAAACGTTGTCCGTACCAACCTAAAATAAGCAAGCACAGGGATTCGCACAGCACTTATCCTTTAAGCGGAAGGATGTACTGCGGACTTTGCGGAAGCGTAATGCATCATCAGAACGGATGGAACGGCCGTGAATTCTGGTGGTGTTCAAAACGGGTAAAACAGAAAGCCTGTGAAGGAGTCCGCATCCCGGCGGAGGTAGCGGATGCATGGAACTTTGAAGGAAAAATTGTAGTTATGGAAGGAGTCGATGAAAATGGCGAAAGAAGTTATAGTTATCAAAGCAAACCCGAAAGCAACAATGAAAACAGCCACAAAGGTTAAGAAATTAAGGGTGGCGGCGTACTGCCGTGTGTCTACGGAGGCGGAGGAACAGCTCAACAGTTTTGAAAATCAGGTCAGTTATTATACTGAATATATCAACGGCAAGCCGGAATATGAAATGGCAGACATATTTGCCGATGAAGGAATATCCGGCACTTCCACCCGTAAAAGGACGGAGTTTAACCGCATGATTTCAGAGTGTGAGAAAGGAAAAATTGACCTGATTATCGTAAAAAGCATCAGCCGATTTGCAAGAAATACGCAGGACTGCTTAAGCTATGCAAGGAAGCTGAAGAATATGGGGATTGGCGTATACTTTGAAAAAGAAGGGATTAATACTTTGGACGGTGCCGGGGAACTGCTTTTCACGATACTTAGCTCCCTGGCACAGGAGGAGAGCCGTTCCATTTCGGAAAACTGCAAATGGGGAATTCGAAAAGGATTCAGTGACGGAAAACTGCATTTAAACACAAACCGCTTCTTGGGATACGATAAGGATGAGGAAGGGAATCTCGTCATTAATGAGGAACAGGCAGAGATTGTCCGAAGAATTTATACGGAATTCATGGATGGAATCAATCCCGATGTAATAGCCAAAAGACTGAATGAGGAAGGCATAGCCGGATGCATGGGAGAACCGAGATGGACCTGTGGAACGGTATGGGGCATTTTGGAAAACGAGAAATACAGCGGTGACTGCGACCTTCAGAAAACATTTACCTCAGATTATCTTACCAAGAAAATGGTAAAGAACGAGGGGCAGCTGCCTATGTACCATATCAATGACAACCATGAGGCAATTATCGAAAAGAAATTCTGGAATGCCACGCAGTTTGAGATAAAACGGAGAAGAGATTATATGAAAGCCCATGGTCTGCGGACAATGGGAAGATATACGGATGAGCAGCCGTTTTCAAACAGGGTGCTATGCGGGAAGTGCGGGAACATCTTCTGGCGGAGAACCCTTACAAGGAATAACGGAAAATTCAAGGTATGGATGTGTGGTCAGAGGTACAGGGAAAAGGGCGTTGTTGGATGCAAGAGTGAAACGGTTTATGAGAAGGTACTTCATGAAGCATTTGTGAAGGCATGGAACATGGTGGTTTCCAATCGGGATAATTACCTCGCCACATGGAAGGAAACGGTAAAATGCGGAAATGAACTTGCTGCTTTCAGGGCGAAACAGATGATAGACCTTACCAAGGGCAGACAAATAAAAAACTTGGAGACCGTTCTTGTCGGAAAGGTGCTTGACCATTGTGTGATTCATGATAAAAAGCACATGGATTTTATTTTCCTTGATGGAACACAGATAGGTGTCACCATGGATTGACATGTGGTATTAAGATACATTTAGCATATATAATAGAAGAAAAAAATCACAAAACAGCCGGATGAAGTGCCTGAAAGTCGCTTGCCAGGCTGTTTTGTGAGATTTAAGAGTTGTATTTTATGGGGGATAGTCAGATGGGGATTATTAAAAGGTGCAAAATCGGAGGTCTTAAAA
>CAMEUH010000276.1 GCA_945938055.1 uncultured Eubacteriaceae bacterium
TAATGATTATATTACCATGGTGAAAATGGCACGTGCAGCGTATTTGTTACAGAATACAGACCTTAAGATTTATGAAATCTGTTCCATGGTATCCTACCAGGATACGAATTACTTTACGAGACAGTTCCGGAAAATATATGACCTTTCTCCAAGCGAGTATAAAATGGCAGCAGTCGGGGATGAATCGCTGGATTCGGCATGTCTGTAAAATATTTCTTTGAATTAAAAAATCTGCTTTCTTATTTTGTGTGCAGATGATACAATGAAAAGTAGGATTGGTGGATGGAAGCATCCGCCTTTCGTTTGTGGAAAGGTGGAAATGGGAACGTGGATTTTAAGGGAATACAAAAAAGAGAAGAGGGTCGATTTATCACGAGGTATAATCTGACTTATGAAACGGTGGATAAAAAGGAAAAGGTCTATGAAATCATCAGCCGGAAGAATAATCTGGAAACCTTTGAGTCTCTGCATGGGGAAAAGCCGGACGCAGTTGTGATTATTGCAACGGATGAAAGCGGTGAAAGAATTCTGGTGGACAGGGAATTTCGTCTGGCAGTTGGCGGATGGGTGTATAATTTTCCGGCAGGTCTCATCGACGCGGGAGAGGAACCGGAGGAGAGCGCAAGAAGAGAACTGCGGGAAGAAACCGGACTGGAGCTTTATGAAATCAATGACCGGATTGGCTTAAGCTATAGTGCAGTGGGTTTTAGTAACGAAATGAATGTCTGCATTGTGGGAAAGGCAAGAGGGGAATTTCATGAAAGCACCTCCACGGTGGAAGAAATTATACCGGGCTGGTACACAAAGGAAGAAATCAAAAAACTGCTGGAGACAGAGCGTTTCGCTGCAAGAACACAGGCATACTGTTATTTGTGGAGCAGGATGTAACAAGGAAAAAAAGTAAGAAAAATAAGTGTAAGGATAGGGAAATAACATGAAAATAACAGAAATACATAAACACAAAAAAGCAGTTCTTTCTTTCGAAATCTTTCCGCCAAAGAAAGATACCGAGTTAAAGAATATTGATGAAACACTGGGAATCTTATGTGAACTGAACCCGGATTTTATCAGCATTACCTTTGGTGCAGGCGGCAGTTCCAATAATAACAAGACCATTGAACTGGCAAAGAAAATTAAGTATGAATACCATGTGGAGCCGGTGGTACATCTGACGTGTCTTTGTTATGACCGTAACGAGATTGATGAATTTTCAAGAATCTTAAAGGAAGAAGGAATTGAGAATATTCTGGCACTGCGCGGTGACCGGAATCCGAACGTCCCGGCAAAAGAGGATTTTGCACATGCCTCTGAGCTCATTACTTATTTAAAAAAGAAAAACAATGATTTCTGCATTGCGGGTGCCTGCTATCCGGAATGTCATCCGGAATCGGTGAGCCGTGTGGATGAAATCCAGAATCTTAAGAAAAAAGTAGATGCAGGAGCAGAAGTATTGCTTTCACAGCTGTTCTTTGATAACAATTATTTTTATCGTTTTGTGGAGGACTGCAGGATTGCAGGAATCAATGTCCCAATTACGCCGGGAATCATGCCGGTAATTAACGCGGCGCAGATTAAGAGGATGGTTACCATGTGTGGTGCATCCCTGCCGGAGCGTTTTGAAAAGATTATCCATAAGTTTGAGGATAACAAAGATGCGTTGTTTGATGCAGGCATGTCCTATGCATTAAGCCAGGTCATCGACCTTCTCGCAAATGATGTGGATGGAATTCACCTGTATACGATGAACAATCCGGTTGTTGCAAGGAAAATTTGTGAGGGAATACGGAATATTGTTTAGGAATTTGAAGGTATAGCGTATATCGAACGAAGGTTGGATATACGCTATTATATTATTGTGTAATTGAAAGAAGTCAGGCTGTGAATTGTTAATCGAAAAAAATTTATTCAATTTTGGGAAAATTAGAAGATTGTTAAAAAAGATAGATAATTGGTATTGACTCTCTCGTAACGTAACCGTTTACGATTAATACGAAAGGAGGAAAAATGAAGACTGTAAAAGAGGTATCGATGATAACCGGAGTAAGTATAAGGACGTTGAGATATTATGATGAAATCGGTCTGTTAAAACCAACTGAATTAACAGAGACTGGTTATCGGCTCTATGATAACAAAGCGTTAGAAAAGCTGCAGGAAATTGTGAATCATACATTAGAATGTATGTCGAAAGAGAATATTGATGAACAGGTGCAAAAGTTTGGGAGTTTGGAAAATTATAAAGAATACTTATCATCCGGTTTTGCGAATGAACAGGCTATGGCGGACTTAATGAAGTGGTATGGAAGCAAAGAAAAGGCAATGGAAGCAATCATGCAGTCAACTGGTGATACTGAGGAAATAAAGCAGGAACAGGACGAAAATATTAAAATCTACAAACTGTTCATGTCTGCAAAAGAATGCGACAATATGGATATGGAACGGTCTGCCGTAGAGTTGCTTGCGGAAAACTACAAAAAGATGTTTGCACTTGATAATGCAAGAAGTATTTTACTTGATTTGTCAAAAGAATATCTGCAGAATTCAAAATTGGCAGAGGTTACCGACAGTCAGTTTGGAATAGGTTGTTCAGAATATGTTGCAAATGCCATTAAGCGTTACTATGGAGTATAGTATCTTTATTTATAGTACGCTAGGGTGACAACTATCAGTTGATTTTTTCAACCTAAATCAACTATGAATCCGTTGCAGTTGATTTTCTCTACTGTTACAATAGTGAATAACAGTATGGAATCTGGTGATAGGGGCAGAAGCATGACAGCCATTGAGGAGGCTAAAGAACTGTTTATTCGCGTAAAAAGTGACAGTGAAGATGCTGAGCTTTGCCGCTTGCACTTACCATTGTACTGCCGTCTATTATAGTGTTTGTTACGGTACTGGTTCCGGAG
>CAMEUH010000277.1 GCA_945938055.1 uncultured Eubacteriaceae bacterium
TCTTCACACCGGTCTGGGCATCATCAAAATTACCATGAATTCCAATCACATGAGTATTGGCGCCTTTCTGGGTTACCATCTGCTTTTCCTGAATCGGGCTCACACCATCCTTTGGATAGAACACAACAATTCTTGTTCCTTCCACATCTGCAAAGCCTGCCAGGGCTGCTTTTCCCGTATCACCGGAGGTTGCTGTCAGAATCACAATTTCATTCTTCACCTGATTCTTACGTGCTGACGTAATCAGTAAATGTGGCAGAATAGAAAGTGCCATATCTTTAAATGCAATGGTTGCCCCGTGAAAAAGCTCCAGAAAATATGCCCCGTCTGCCTTTACTAACGGTGCAATCTCATCTGTGTCAAACTTGGAATCATATGCCTTGCTAATACAGTCCTTTAATTCCTTCTCTGAAAAATCTGTCAGAAACAGTTTCATGACTTCATATGCAGTCTCCTGATAAGACATTTTCGAAAGTTCCTTTAAGGAAACATCCAGCTTTGGAATACTGGTTGGAACAAATAATCCACCATCCGCAGAAAGTCCCTTCAAAATCGCCTGTGAGGCCGTAACCGTAATATCATCACTTCTAGTACTCTTGTATAACAATTCCATTGTAATTCTTTCCTTCCTTTTTAGAATCAGTCACTCTTTACCATCGTGCCCATATCATTCTCAATGATTGGATTGTAGCATAGGACCTTATAAAAAATCAATACCTCTGTTCCAACTCACGAATCTTTTTTGAGACAGGAATCCGGTTATAAATTCTTGCATATTCGATTGCCGAGATTTCCTCAATGTAATTTTGTGGAAATTCTTTTTGTATTCCAGCCCTTTTCACAAGGTCTGCTGCCTTATTATAAGCAATGGCAGCTTCTATTTCCGTCTGATAGATTCCTACCACATAATCCCCTACAATATGTATTCTGGCACGATAATAGGTTCTTCCGTCCTTTTCAAAGCGCATGACTCCATGATATTTATTAATTACCACCACATTTCCATAACGATAATCCGTGGAATCGCCATTGGCAAAGCAAAAATCCCTTCCTTCCACGGCAAAATTCTTAATTCCATACCGCGAGAGAATATTTACCTGCATTCCATAATCCGCCACAAACATGTAACCCGCCCGCTCCATGATGGTATGATGGGAATAATAGAATAAATCATCCACATCAAACTTTAATGCCCGTTCCGGCGATAAATAATACTCAAAATACTTTTTTTGAAGATAAATCGGCGTCTTTATATACATATCATGATCGCGAAAATTAATCAACGAAACCCATTTTTTAAAATCAAGTTTCATGGTTTCTTTGTACTCCGCAATTTCCTGTTTCCCATAAAGAGCCGCTTTTGCTTCACAATATGCCTCTGCCGCCGCATTTTCATCCAAAAAGCTTCCCAGACTCACATGTTTATTTTGATAAGTTATGGAAGCACGAAAATATTCTTCGCCACTCTTTTTACGCGCCTTAAACACACCCTGTAACATTTCGTTTCACCACATCGCTTCATTTACATAATCGTCTGCTCATATTTTAACATAATTTACTTGAAGAAACCACCAGGAAATGTTACATTATAATTTGTATGACCGCATGGCACTTTTTTGATTCATCAAAAGCCTCCGGTCACAAATCAGAACATACGGAGTGATATCAATGCCAATTAAAATACCAGGCGATTTGCCTGCCAAATCAATTCTTGAAGAAGAAAATATTTTCGTCATGGACGAAGCACGTGCCATATCCCAGGACATCCGTCCCCTGCAGATTATCATATTAAATCTGATGCCAATAAAGCAGGATACTGAATTACAACTCTTAAGAGCATTATCCAATACGCCGCTTCAGATTGATATTACCTTCCTGCAGCTGGCAACGCATATATCTAAAAATACAGCAGCTTCCCACTTGAATAAGTTTTACTGCATTCATAACGATATTAAAGAAAAAAATTTCGATGGAATGATTATTACCGGTGCACCTGTAGAGCAAATGGACTATGAAGAGGTTACCTACTGGAATGAGCTGACTACCATCATGGAATGGTCCAAAACCCACGTTACCTCAACGCTTCATATCTGCTGGGGTGCACAAGCCGGTCTTTATTATCATTATCACATCAAAAAAGAGTTATTACCGAAAAAGGCCTTCGGTATCTTTGAACACCGGGTTTTAAATCGCAAGGTTCCTCTGGTACGTGGATTTGATGACTATTTTCTTGCTCCACATTCCAGACATACCACCGTGTCCCGGGAAGATATCATAGACAATCCTGCCCTGACCATTCTTGCAGAATCAGACGAAGTAGGCGTCTTTATCGTCATGGCAGAAGACGGGAAACAGATTTTTGTCATGGGACATCCCGAATACGATCGCATCACATTAGACCAGGAGTATAAACGCGATTTAGCCAAAGGCTTGCCAATTGAACTGCCATTTCATTACTATCCTTCAGATGACAGTTCCTGCCGTCCAATTTTAAGCTGGCGAAGTCATGCCAATAACCTCTATACAAACTGGTTAAACTATTATGTCTATCAGGCAACGCCATACGAATTATAGTCAGAAAGCTGTAAATTCTTTTCCATTTCAAGAATTTACAGCTTTTCTTTTACTGATAACTCATTCAACAACTATTATGTCTACCGGACTTTCACATTCATCCTGCTTGTACGTTTTAACAGAATTTCATGTACCCGTTCTACCTCACCCAGAATTAACTGGTCCATATTTTTCATTTCTTCTGTTTTCTCCGTCTGAATTTGAATCTGCTCTCCAAACCTCTTTATTTCATTCTCCATGGAATCCATTCGATTCTCCATGGAATCCATTCGCTGCTCTATGGCATCCATCCGCTTCTCTATGGCATCCATCC
>CAMEUH010000278.1 GCA_945938055.1 uncultured Eubacteriaceae bacterium
CCCTCCACCATGGAACATTTAGCCCCTCTTACATCCAAAGCTCGTCCACCCCAAAATCGGAAAGCACTTACCCCAGCTATCCCCCCAAGTCCGATTCCCCCCTTAAAAAATCTTCACTTCCTCACCCTGTCCATAATTATAAAATCCTGCCAGTCCTTGTTCTTCCAGTTTATTCAGGAATTTTCCGACTTTCTTTGGCTTTACGTACATGACAACGTCATATTCCGCACGCAGTTCATCTGCTTTCTTAAGTGCCGGTATTACGTCGGTCTCGTCAAAAAGCATGGCAATTTTTTTCTTTCCCGGAATTTCATATCCTGTTTCGGATAGAATTGCGAAAATACGCTCAAATCCAATGGAAAATCCTACTGCCGGGATATCCTCACCGATGAACTTTCCAATCAGGTTATCGTAACGTCCGCCGCCGGCAATGGAACCCTTAAAATCAAGGCTCTGGATTTCAAAAATGGTTCCGGTGTAGTATCCCTGTCCTCTTACCAGAGAAATATCAAACTGGATGGAATAGTTGCCTTCGTTAATTTCATTTACAGCATTCATAATGGTTTCCACACTGTTTAATGCTTCTTCATCCGTGCAGTATTTCTTTACGTCTTCCAGGGATAACGGAAGATTTCCGAAAATGGTAATCATTTTCTCAATGCTTTCTTCTGCAAAGCCTTTTTCTGAAAGCTCCGCGCGGACACCTTCTGCGCCTACCTTATCAAACTTATCGATGGTAATGCACACACTGTCTAACTGTTCCGGTAAAAATCCCGCTGTTAACAGGACATTTTTCAGTAATCTTCTGTCATTGATTTTTACCACAAAGTTCTTGATTCCGATTGCAAGAAGTGCCTTTGCCGTGGTATCAATCAGTTCAATTTCACAGCTGTTGGAGGAAGAACCGATAATATCAATATCACACTGGATAAATTCTCTTAAACGGCCTTTTTGTGGTCTTTCGGCACGGTATACCCGGTCAATCTGAATACATTTCATAGGATAACCAAGTTTTGCACGATTATTAGCATAATAACGGCTAAGCGGAAGGGTTAAATCATAACGAAGTCCCATATCCGCCAGTTCATTTTCCTTAAACTGCTGCTTTTCAATTGCCTCGCTTAACTTTTCGCCTCTTTTTAAGACCTTGAAAATAAGATTTAAGTTCTCGCCGCCTTCGCTCTTATCTAGGTTTTCAATATCCTCCAGGATTGGAGTCATGATTCTCTCAAAGCCGTGATTCTGATACGTTTTTAATATCACGGACTGAAGATAGTCCCTTAACGCCACCTGGGATGGCAGATAATCGTTGGTTCCTTTAACTGTATTTGTTTTCATGTTTCATTCTCCTCGTCTAATTATGATAAATGTTTATAAACTTATTTCAAATTCCGTACCCACGTTGCAAACATATCCGGCCACACCGCACATTCTGGCTGCAATTTGTTGCCTTCCTTGGTGTTGGTCTCCTGTGTTGCAAGTCCCAGTCCATGTCCGCCGTATGGGAAAATATGTAATTCAAAATGGACGCCGTTCTTTCTTAAGGCATCTGCCAAAAGCAGGGAATTTTCCACCGGCACGGAGCCGTCCTCAAAGGTATGCCAGATAAATGCCTGCGGTGTATCCTTGTTCACCAGCTTTTCAAGTGATAACTTATCAACCAGACTGTCATACTGCGTTCCAAGCAGTTTTTCAAAAGAACCCCTGTGTGCAAATTCTCCGGAAGTAATCACCGGATAGGATAACAGCATTCCATTTGGCTTGATTTTTTCTGCCGGTACACCAAGTGCCTTGCTTAAAAATTCTTCTTTCCACAGGTTTCCAAGGCTCGCTGCCAGATGTCCTCCTGCCGAAAATCCCGCAACAATAATCTTATCCGGGTCAACGTTCCATTCTTCTGCCTTATCCCGTGCCATTGCCACCACGCTTGCCAGTTCATAAAGTGCGCACGGATACTCATTCGGTGCGAGACTGTAACGTACCACAACTGCCTGAAATCCAAAATTGTTCATTTTAATGGCAATTGCTTCTCCTTCCCTCGGAGAATGGTGGTTATACCCGCCACCCGGACAAATCACAATCAGCGGTCTCTTCCGAATCCCCTGATATTCCGGATAAGAATCCAGAAGATACGTGGTACAGGTTGCCTTCCCCTCACAATGTGGTAATCCAAGCCTCTCATAATCTATCTCAATCTCAAACGTCTCATGTCTCATCTTCCAAAACCTCCATCCCAAATTTACACATCATATGCACTCGTATTGATATGGTCATGTATTTATCAGTATATCACACGCCCTCTACATTTTCTAGTAGATAATTCCTCTCCCAGATGTTAAAATATACATAGTACTATACATATAAGAAATATAAGGTTCAGAAGCATCTGCCCAGTATCCTGCCCTGCCCCAGTGATAGGTTGGAAGGAAGCGCACCGTAAGGATGCATCATGGAGAATATTAGAAATTCTTAATGTTCCATTCCATCCCCAGCAATTCCAGCCAAGGATGGCTGGAAAGGCTTTCACCCGCCACGGATGGCGGATTGAAAGCCGTTTGCGTCAGGAACTATTATCCCACCCATGGAACATTTAGAATTTCTTATCTTCGCAATCCTGCATCCTTACGGTGCGCTTCCTTCCAACCTATCACTGGAGACGAGGCAGAACACCATGCAGATACTTCTGAACCTTCCACCTTAAACTGACTGGAGGGATTCTATGGACAAGAAATTATACAAACTTATGAACTGGCCGGAAATCGAAGGCATCATCTACTCAGAATGTGACAATCCCCATGATTATCTCGGACAGCATATCACACCGGCAGGCATTGTAA
>CAMEUH010000279.1 GCA_945938055.1 uncultured Eubacteriaceae bacterium
ATACTGGCTTATCAGTTGATGTTGCCATTATTTTGAAGTAATAAGATTTGGGAGGAAATGATTTATGTATGACAAGACGAAATTTATTTATGTGGGGTTAGACCTCCACAAGGAACAACACACGGCAGTCATTATGGACTGCTTTAATGAGAAACTTGGAGAGATTACGTTTCAGAATAAGCCCTCCGAGTTTGGAAAATTAATCACGAAATGCAAGAAGTATTGTATGGACGATAAAGGAATTGTCTTTGCATTAGAGAATTCCTACGGCTATGGAAGAGCATTAGCTGCATGGTTGATTGAACGAAATTATATCGTGAAAGATGTGAATCCGGCACTGTCCTATGCCTATCACAAGAGCGTACCGCAGTACAAAAAGAATAACAGCTACGATGCACAATGCGTTGCGAGAGTAGCCATCAATGAACTGAATAAGTTACCAAATGCAATGCCGGAAGACATGTACTGGACTCTCAGTCAGTTGGTAAATCGCAAAGCGAATCTGAAGACACATCACATTCGTCTGAAGAATCAATTGCATGAGCAGGTCTGCGTAGCCTACCCAAGCTATAAGCAATTCTTTCAGGATAGTGGAAGACCAACAGCACTTTACTTTTGGGAACATTATCCGTCTCCAAGGTTGTTGAGAGGAAAAACTGTGGAGGAACTGGCAGAGGAATTAATCCCGGTCAGTCACAATCAGTTTTCTACACGGAAGTGCCAGAAGATATTGGATGCGGTAAAGGCAGACGGAGACACCACAAGGGATTATCAGCCGGAGCGTGATGAAATCACAAGAGGTCTGGTGCGAGATGTTCGGCACTATGTTGCTTAAATTGAGAAAATAGACAAGGCGATTGCGGACTTTCTTCCAAGGTTTGAGTGTACCCTAAACACCATCCCCGGTGTCAGCGATACCACAGTTGCAAAACTGCTTTCGGAGATTGGAGACATCAGAAGGTTTCCAAACGCTGACAAGCTGGCGAACTTTGCAGGAATCGTACCTGTGAATTTTTCTTCCGCAGGGAAAGGTGACGATAAACCATCCAAACAGGGAAACAGAAGATTGCAGGGAACCATTTATTTCCTTGCAATACAGATGATTCAGTTGTCATCCAAAGGCTTGTCGAGGAATCCGGCTTTCTATGCCTATTATCAGAGGCAGTTGGCGAGAGGCAAGACCAAGCCACAGGCATTGATATTAATTTCCAGAAGACTAATCAGCATCATCTATGGAATGCTGAAAAATAAGACTGAATATGTCATGCCAAAGTCGCAGGACAACTGGGATTAATGATAATTTTTTGTAGTAAAGACAGAGAAAACATGGTAAAATTTTAGGCAGTGAAAACCATTGCTTTGGAGAGTGTTGATTTTTTTTAGGGAATGGAACTGCCTGAAAAAACATAAGTAGTCAGACTCGATGTCAAGGGTGGTACATCAGCTAAAGGATTAATTGGACATGACTTTGAGGATTATTTATCCAAGACTATTGGTGGAGAAGGTTCATTTAGTGCTGGAGGTAGAGATTTTGATGGCGGTATTGGCAACCGTTGGTGGGAAGCAAAATCCGGTGATTACTGGAGTATGTTAGAAGAGAATCCTAGCAAATTGGCGAAGTTTAAGTCTGATATGGGTGAT
The DNA here is from genome assembly GCA_945938055.1 of uncultured Eubacteriaceae bacterium. GTDB lineage: Bacteria > Bacillota > Clostridia > Lachnospirales > Lachnospiraceae > MGBC120314. Next base: position 1,642 of record CAMEUH010000279.1, read on the forward strand.
AGATTGAGAATAGCAACTGAAAATGGAGCAACATATGAGTTGTTTTCAAACACACCAATACCGGAATCGATAAAGGAATGGCTTACTAAAAAGGGAATATCTTTTACAGAATTATTAGATTAAAGGAGTATGTGAATGGAAGCATTAATGACATTAAATTGTAGCAATTATTCAGAGAATATGGCAGATATTTTAAAGCTATTTCAACAAATCGGATGGGAGATATATAACCCACAAAGGAAGGTCGAATATTTGCCAATTGGAGATGATGATCAGTATGATTGGCGGTGTGAAGAGATATCAGAAGCTAAATTATATGATGTTATTTCTGAAAAAATTGCTAAAAAAGAACAGATAGGTGTAAATCTGTTTTATAGTAATGGTACTGAAGGGATTTCTTTAATGGCATATAATACGAGTCAAATTATGTTGAGTATAACAATAAATCGTAAGACTGTTAAGGGAAAGTATACAGATATGGCTTGGTATTTGGAGAACATTATATACATGTTCTTGAATATTGATGTGAGACTATTATCCTATAAAATCGAAGAATACGAAGATTAATCAAGGAAAGTCCAAGATTTTCAATAAAATACAGTAATAGTTTTATCATTTATAAAACTTAAAAGCATAATATGTAACAAATTTGCTACATTGTCCTGTTAATTCCAAAACACCCATGTTACAATGGCACTCACCAGGGGGTATAAGGGGAAAGAAAGTTTCCTTCACAATTAAATAAAAACACAGTATTAGCGGTATTTCAGAGCACCTAAAAGGTCATGAAATACCACTGATTTTCTGTCTGTGATTAAAAATCAGCCAGTTCCATCAATAGGGAAAAACAGCACTGCATGCCCATCCGGAAAACAACTGCTGTGTAAGCAGATTCCTGTGCTTGGATGGCATCTATCCACTGCATTATAACTTTCCGCTGTTCATCCGATAAATCAAGTTTCTTACGCTGGTCGTTGATTTTATTTTCCTGCATTGTAGCTTCCAAATAATTGACGTCCTGATTGACATTTTGATAAATATAGTTATAAGGTCGTTCTTCTAAATAATTGAAGAACAGTTGAAAAATATCCATGTCCATCATGAAATACACCTCCTCGTATTATATAGTAGTAGTGTTTATAGACCCTCTCCAAGGTCTGTATGCTATACTATTGGAGATACTGTGGATTGTTG
>CAMEUH010000280.1 GCA_945938055.1 uncultured Eubacteriaceae bacterium
CGATAAAAGAAAGAGAATACCTGGAGCAAAGCCAGACAGGACAATTTGTAAAAGGAACCTTACGAAAAGGGCAGTTGTTTGAATCCAAAAACAGTGTGATAATCCTGGGAGATGTATGTCCGGGAGCAAAAGTGATTTCCGGTGGCAATATTATTGTGCTGGGAAGCTTAAAAGGCTCTGCGTTTGCAGGAGCAGATAATGATAACCGTTGTTTTATCGCTGCGCTTTCCATGGAATCAGCGCAGATAAAAATTAATCAGGTAGCTGTAAAATATCAGGATAAATTTTCCATTTTGCGAAGAAAAGGACCTAAGATTGCTTATTTACAGGAGAAAAAGCTTTGTATCGATACCATTGAACAATCGGTACTGCAAAATATTCTTGCAAATTAATCTTGGAGGTTTCAAAATGAGTGAAGTAATTGTCATTACCTCAGGAAAAGGCGGCGTGGGGAAAACAACAACCTCAGCAAATTTAGGTACGGGACTTGCAATGCTTGGGAAGAAAGTAGTTATTATTGATACGGATATCGGACTGCGTAATCTGGATGTTGTCATGGGGCTGGAAAATAGGATTGTCTATAATTTGGTGGATATCATTGAAGGAAAATGCCGGATGAAGCAGGCTCTTATCCGGGATAAGAAATATTCCGGCCTGTTTCTGTTACCATCGGCACAAACACGTGACAAAAATTCCGTTACGCCGGAGCAGATGAAAAAACTGGTGGAAACTCTGAAGGATGAATTTGATTATATCCTGCTGGATTGTCCGGCAGGAATCGAACAGGGCTTTCAAAATGCCATAGCAGGGGCGGACAGAGCATTTATTGTGACAACCCCTGAGGTATCTGCCATTCGGGATGCTGACCGGATAGTTGGACTTCTGGATGCAAATGAAATTAACAAAAAACAGCTGATTGTCAATAAAGTACGCATGGATATGGTACATAAGGGTGATATGATGTCTGTGGAAGATGTCATGGAAATTTTGGCTGTTGATTTGCTGGGAGTGGTTCCGGATGACGAAAATATCGTTATTTCAACAAATCAGGGAGAGCCGCTTGTTGGGAATAAAACTCTGGCGGGAACAGCTTACATGAACATCTGCAGAAGAATCTGCGGAGAAGAGGTTCCTCTTATGGACTTAGCGGCAAAAAATAACATCTGGAACAAGGTTTCCAGAATGTTTCACAGGTAATGGAGGGGGAAAGTATGAATATCTTGGAGTTTTTTAAAAGAAAAAATTCAGGAAGTGTTGCAAAGGACCGGTTAAAATTATTATTGGTATCAGACCGGGCGAACTGCTCTCCTGAGATTATGGACATGATAAAAAATGACATGATTCATGTCATTTCAAAATACATGGATATTGACCGCGACGGACTGGATATTCAGATTAGTCAGACCAAGGCAGAAGACGGACATCTGGTTCCGGTATTGTTTGCAAATATTCCCATAAGGGAAATAAAAAATAAAATTTAAAAAGAATTTTGAATTGAAAAATGAGCTGGTGAGAAAATGTTAAAGAAAAAATATGATTTTAAAAATTACAATCTGCTGTTAGTACTGGTAATTCTTGTTATTGCCTGTTTTGGCGCATTAATGATTTACAGTGCAAGTAATTCGTCCGAGAGCATGAATAACTGTGTGAAACAGTTCATTGGTGTTGGATTTAGTTTTCTATTGATGATTGGAATTTCGCTTATTGATTATAATTTCATCTTAAAGTTTTACTGGCTCATTTATGTTGTGAATTTTGGAATTCTTGCCCTGACAAAGGTTATTGGTACGGATTTTAATACAAATGCGGTGCGCTGGATTAAAATTACGGACAGTATTTCCCTTCAGCCATCTGAATTTGCAAAAATACTCATGATTTTATTTCTGGCAAAATTTTTGACTGTAAACAGGGAAAAAATCAGTTCCTTCAAATTTTTAGGAATATTAGCCATCGTTCTTGGTTTGCCGTTATATCTGATTTATGACCAGCCGGACTTGTCCACAACCTTGTTGATTTTTGTGGTGATGGTGACCATGATTTACTGTGCGGGTCTGCGCTATAAAAATATTGCCATTATACTGCTTTGTATTGTACCGATTCTGATTACCGGAATCATTTATATCCAGTCTCCGGATCAAGTGTTACTGGAAAAATATCAGGTAAACCGAATCATGTCGTTTATTGATCCGAAAAACCCGGAATACAATTCTTTGAAATACCAGCAGGATAATGCGGTTAAGGCGATTGGTTCAGGGCAACTTTACGGAAAGGGTTATAATAATGATGATGCCAATTCGATTAAGAATGCCGGATTTATTGCAGAGGCTGAAAGTGATTTCATTTTCGCTGTTGTATGTGAAGAATTTGGATTTGTTGGTGGATGCTTTTTGATTTTTCTATTGGCATTTTTGGTTTTTGAGTGTATACTAATATCAATATATGCAAAAGATTTTCAGGGGCGTCTGATTTGTTGTGGGTATGGGGCATTAATTGCATTTCAGAGTTTTATTAATATTGGTGTTGTAACGGAGATTCTTCCGAATACCGGGCTGCCTCTTCCTTTTGTCAGTAAAGGCTTAAGTTCGCTGATTGGCTTGTTTGGCGGGGCTGGGGTGGTCCTGAATGTGAGTCTTCAGCGAAGGAAAAAAATATAATTAAATGGAGGTATTTATGAACATTGGGTTGATTGCACATGATGCAAAAAAGAAATTAATGCAGAATTTTTGCATCGCTTATCGCGGCATACTTTGTAAAAATCAATTATTTGCAACTGGAACGACTGGAAGACTGATTGAAGAAGCAACCAATCTTTCCGTACATAAATTTCTGGC
>CAMEUH010000281.1 GCA_945938055.1 uncultured Eubacteriaceae bacterium
AAGAAACGCCCAGAAATAATCAAGATGTCTGTAATGGGTATATTCATGTGTCAATACATGATAAAAAACATTTTCATTTTCCATGGCATCCCGATTGAGATAAATTGACGGATGGAATAATCCAAAAAGACATGGAGATACCACTGCATCCGTACAGTATACATCTATTTCCGGATAAATATTCTGCTTTATTTTCTTTCTGCTTCGGACAAGCTTTCGGTAAAAACTGAAATTAACCGTACACATTATCAGAATACAAGTCATGCATCCTGCCGCCCATAAAACAAACAATCCCCCTTGATTTTGGTCATATCCTGCATTCTGTTCTTCTTCCTTCCGGGGCTCGTTCGTATACAGCGGTACCGTCCCATCAAAAGCCTCCCTCTGTGACTGCGTTGCTCCTGTCTGTCCGATAACGTTATCAAAACTACCCTCTGCGTTCTCCGGGAAAAATGCAGCATTTCCATTGACATATCCATCCAGAGGTTCTTTTGTTATCTGTCCCTCCATCGGAATGCCATTCCCGGAATCAATCCTTTCCTGTTCTTCTCCTTCTTCCGATAAATGCGCTGGTTCCTCTTCCAAACGAACCATCTGTTCCGGTATAAAATTCATGATTCCCAACGGACTGTCAAAAAAAGTAACCGGAACCAAAAGACGTATTAACACAATCAGCCACAGGGCATATATTCCCCTATTCGAAACCTTCCCCCTTAACACTCTGCGAAGCAGCAGAACCACAAGAATTAAAACTGTCGATGTAAGTTCCCATTCCACCATGTCATTTTCCTCCTGCCCTGTGCAAAATCGCTTCCAGTTCCTGAATATCCTCTTCGCTCAATTCGTTCTGTGGAACGAGCGTATTTACCAGAAGTCCGATGCGCCCCGCAAATGCCTTATCCAGAAGATTCTGTGCCTGGTTTTTAATAACCTCATCACGTTTTAACACCGGATAATACTCTCTTGCCTTTTCCCCATTCCTGAATTCAATATACCCTTTGGCTTCCATACGGCGTACCATCGTTGTTGAGGTACTCTTGGACCAGCCCAGCTTCTCATCCATGTAATGTACAATCTGCATGACGGTTCGCGGGCTTTCTTCCCACAGACATTCCATGACTTCCCATTCCGAATTGCTTAAATTAATCCTGATATCCATAATACTCACCCTTCTTAATAATGTATTACAGTTGTAACACTATAATATCAGTATGTCATGATGGGTTACATTTGTCAACCATTTATTTTATCTTAAGGCTTTTCAGGTATTCCTTCGTCCGCCTGTCAATTCTTAAGCTTTCCGTTGCCTTCTGCAATGCTTTGTTATGGGTCCAGGGTTCCAGTACCGGATTGGTAAAATAACCGATGGCAGTATCATACTGTTTGACCAGTGCAATACTAAAATACCATGCGACTGCCATTTTAACATAGTACTCTTCGGATTCAACTCCTGCCACCAGTGAAAGCATCTCCGGCAGAAATGCATCATCCAGAAAATACCCGAGAAGTGTCACGATTCCAAAGCGCACCGTATATGTCTGTCCGCTTTTTAGCCATCCCTTTACTTTTTCATACACCAGTGGCAGATTCTTCTTAAAAACCTTTGGTGCCATCATATCGCAGGTTGCCCAGTTATCAATGTATGGCAGAAATTTTTCCACCTGAAAAAGATACTCCTCCACATCCTTATAGAACAGAGAAAGCAATGCTCCATGAAGATTATTTTCCTCATAATAAAAATGTGGCAGCTCTTCCAAAAATTCCTTTGCACAGGACATCTTTGCCACTTCCCTGGCATACGCCCGGAGTTTCGGCGTTCGTACACCGATAATCCTTTCCGGAGAAATTTGCGGCATTAATTTGGAATGAAATGCACGATATTCTTCATCCTGAAGGGCAAATAAGCCTTTTGTAATCTCTTCCATACGATTTTAATTCCTTTCTTAAATCGTTTTTATTTTATTATACAAATATAACCGGAATTTGCATAGTTTTATTAAAAAAGCCTTGATTTTCCGTTTGAAACGAAAAATCAAGGCTTTGTCCATATCAATATTCTGCTTTAAAATGCTCCGGTTAATTTTCCTTCTTCTTTAATCCGGCAAAAAGATACCAGAATGTTCCTGCAAGACATACGGAAGAATAACCACCGCATACCACACCAACCATGATTGGAAGTGCAAACTCACGGATAGAAGAAACACCAAGGATTGCAAGAATCAGAATCATTGTAAATGTGGTAAGGGAAGTATTAATACTTCTTCCCAATGTCTGTGTCACACTTACATTAACAATCTCTTTCCGGTCTTCTTTCGGCATAATCTTTAAGTTCTCACGGATACGGTCAAAAATGACAATTGTCGCATTGATGGAATAACCAACAATGGTAAGTACACATGCAATAAAGGTATTACCCAGTGAAACTCTCGCAACTGCATAGAAACCAATCACCACCAGCACGTCATGAATCAGTGCAGCTACTGCCGCTCCTGCAAAACTTAAGCTGCTGAAACGGAACCAGATGTATAACAGCATACAAATAGTAGCAATGGTAATGGCAATAATGGCATCGCTCTTCATTTCCGAGCTAACCGTTGCGCTGATGTTTTCTGCTGAAATATTAGCTGCATCTACACCAAATCTTGTAACCATGGCATTGGTAAATGCTTCTCGCTGCTCTAAGCTAAGCTCCACCGTCTTAAAAATAACCTGTGTGGAATCATTTACAATCTGCTGCTGAACTGTTGTTACACCGGTCACTTCCTGAATAACAGGAATAATGGTGCTTTCCACGTCAGCCTGTGT
>CAMEUH010000282.1 GCA_945938055.1 uncultured Eubacteriaceae bacterium
TCCAGTGGCGAACCTTCTGTCACATAATGGGATACATCTGCAATATGAACCCCCAGCTTATAATGGCTTCCCTCACGGCTGATGGTAATGGCATCGTCCAGATCCTTGGCATCTTCGCCGTCAATGGTGACCGTCTGCCAGTCACGGATATCCCATCTTCCATTCTTATCCTTCTCTTCCACTTCTTCCGGAATCTTATCCAAAGAACTCATGACCTCAGGTGGAAATTCCATCGGTATGTCATACGATTTTACCACAGACAAAATATCGGTTCCCGGATCATTAATATGTCCGATAATCTCTGTAATCTCACCTTCCGGATTCTTTCCCTTAGACGGATACTTATTTATATGCACCACGACCTTATGTCCTGCCATGGCACCTTTACATTTTTCCTTCGGAATGAAAATGTCTTCTGCAATCTTTCCGTTATCCGGGATGACAAAGCCATAATTCTTTCCTGCGTCAAAAGTACCCACCACATCGGTGATTCCATGCTCTATTACTTTCAGGATAGTACCCTCGCGTCGTTTTCCGTTTTTCGCCGCAGTACTACATTTTACCTGAACCTTATCCAAATGAAATGCCCCATTCACTTCACTTTCCGGAATAAAAATGTCCTCTTCCTCATCTTCTGTTTCCACGAACCCAAATCCCCGCTGATTACTGATAAATGTTCCCACCTTAATCGGTTCATCCGGTTTTATATACTTTCCCTTTTTGGTAAGAGAAAGCCTTCCTTCTTCCACAAGAGCGTCTAAAACCTCCTGCAGTTCATGGCGTTCTTCCTTTGAAACCTGTAGCAGGATTGCCAGTTCCTTAATTTTCATCGGAACATACAAATCATCATTTACCAGTTCACAAATCATGTTTTTTCTTTCTTCAAATAAATTCTTTTCCATATGTTCCTCCCCAAAAAAAGAAAAGGAGCTAATGTATAGCTCCTTTCATTCCTAGAAATTCAAATTCAATACAATTGCAAGCACAAAGAAAGCAATCGCCAGAATTGTGGTCATTTTCTCAAGCTTTCCTTCCATGGAACGACCTTTATTCTTACCCCAATAGCTCTCTGCTGCTCCGCTGATTGATCCTGATAATCCAGCTGACTTACCTTCCTGAAGCAATACAACGACTGATATTACTATGCATACAAGTACAAAAAGTACTGTTAAAACCGTTCTTAGTATTTCCACTGTTAACACCTCCCATTAGTCATGCAAGTGTAATTTTATCATACAAATATTGACATTTCAACTAAATTTTATCAGTTTGCAGGATTTTTTATTTTTTTATCAAGAGAGACTTTCCAGTCATTTCCTTTGGCTGTTCCATTCCCATGAGTTCAATCAGGGTCGGGGCAATATCTGCCAGGCATCCGCCTTCTCTTAATTCATAACCAGGGCAGTTTACCAGAATAAACGGAACCGGATTGGTTGTATGTGCCGTAAAGCTTCCGCCCGTAGCGTAATCAACCAGCTGTTCTGCATTTCCGTGGTCTGCACAGATAAACAGCTTTCCATCCACCTTTTTCACTGCTTCCACTGTTCTTCCCACACAGGCATCTACTGTCTCAACTGCCTTAATAGCTGCTTCTTCCACTCCGGTATGTCCAACCATGTCCGGATTTGCAAAGTTACAGATAATCACATCATATTTTCCGGATTCAATGGCTTCTACCAGCTTATCACATACTGTATTTGCACTCATTTCCGGCTGAAGATCATAAGTTGCTACCTTCGGAGAATTTACAAGAATTCTGTCTTCCCCTTTATTCGGCTCTTCCACACCACCGTTGAAGAAAAATGTAACATGTGCATATTTCTCTGTCTCCGCAATTCTTGCCTGTGTCATGTTGTTTGCTGCAAGGAATTCGCCAAATGTATTGGTAATGGAAACCTTATGAAATGCCACTAATTTATTTGGAATTGTTACATCATATTCCGTAAAGCACACATAGGTCAGTTCCAGTTTCTTGTCTCTATGGAATCCTGTAAATTCATCATCACAGAATGCTCTGGTAATTTCTCTGGCACGGTCTGGACGGAAATTAAAGAAAATAACAGAATCCTTATCCTTAATAGTTGTCAGCGGCTTTCCATCCTTATAAACTACCGTTGGTTCCACAAATTCGTCATACTTTCCTTCTTCATAGGAATTGGATACAGCACACTTGCCACAGGAAGCTTCTTTTCCTTCTGCCTTTACCATTGCATTATATGCCTTCTCCACTCTGTCCCAGCGATTGTCACGATCCATGGCATAATAACGACCCATAACTGTTGCCACTTTACCGACACCCATCTCTTTCATTTTTACCATTGCTTCTTCCACAAACTGAAGTCCGGAATCTGGTGCAGTATCCCTTCCATCTAAGAATGCATGTACATAAACATTGGTCAGTCCATGCCTTTTTGCCAATTCCAAAAGACCATATAAATGTGTATTATGGCTATGCACACCACCATCGGATAACAAGCCGAACAGATGAAGATCCGAATTATTTTTCTTACAATTATCAATTGCAGCAAGAAAAGCTTTATTTTCAAAGAAGGTTCCATCCTGTATTTCTTTGGTAATACGTGTTAATTCCTGATATACAATTCTTCCTGCTCCCATATTCAGATGTCCAACCTCAGAGTTACCCATCTGTCCATCCGGAAGTCCTACTGCCATTCCACTTGCATAGCCCTTTACAAAAGGACATTCTGCCATCAGCTTGTCCATGACAGGAGTATTGGCATTTGCTACACAATTTCCTCTTTTCTCATCATTGAGACCATATCCGTCAAGAATTG
>CAMEUH010000283.1 GCA_945938055.1 uncultured Eubacteriaceae bacterium
ATAACCGTGGTCACATCTACATCAATGGTTCCCTGCTCATTAATTGTCACACTATTAATCACCGGCGCCGCAACATCTTCCCAGTCAGCTCTTTTGATGTTTTGAACCGTTTTACCGGTATATTCCACTTTTATGTAGTAAATGTTGATACCCTGTGATGCCTTAAAACGATAAGTTCCCGCCTGTGGAATCTGATAAACCACAGGAGTAATCTGTCCGTTATCTCCTGCCGAAACCGGTGCAAAAAAGGTTCCGCCTTCTACCATGTCACCCGTTGCATCGTCATGAAGAGACAGGGAACGATCTGCTTCTTCCTTGTTACTGCTAATCATATAAACTGATGCCGTTCCTGCTCCTCCGGTGGTAAAAGAAATCGTTCTTTCCGTTTCACCGGATTTTCCATTCGATTTTAACCGCCTGGTAAATGCCATTGTTCCGTCTTCATTACTCTTCTGATTTGCATCTACCGTAAGCTTTTTATCAGAAGATGCGCTTAAAATAAAATCGCCAAATACCAGTTCCGTCGTAATATCTCCTTCCGGAAGCTCACTGGCATTAAACGTAATCACTGTCGTTTCTCCACTTGCCTCATTTTCTGCCTTTTCAGCCTGTACGGTAATATTTCCGTGAAGGAAACCCATCGGCAGCATGCCTGCAGTCAGCAGGAATATCAGAAACACAGACAAGATTCTCTGTCTTCTTTTAATCTTCATTCTTACCTCCCATAAAATTCCAATTAACTGTGCTTTGCTAAGTGTATCACGGACAATTTATTATTTCAAGGCATATGTGCAAAACAGGCTGCCATGTTTTATGACAGCCTGTTTTGTGTAACCTGGTTACCTGTATTTTTAAGAGAGAAATTCTACTGTTCGTCATGTTTTCCTGTAATTGAAAAAATAACCCACTCCGCAATATTTGTTGCATGGTCGCCAATTCTTTCAAAATACTTGCCAATCATAAGTAAATCCAGCGCCTGATGCCCGTTATCCGGATTCTGATGGATTAAATCGATTAGTTCCCCTTTAATCTCAACAAATAAATCATCAACCACATCATCACGGTTAATAACCTCATGTGCCAGCCCCTGGTCACGTCTTACAAACGCATCCACACTGTTAATTAACATATACATGGTTTCCTTTGCCATCTGTTGAAGGTGGGTTAATTTCTTAATCATTGGTTCCTTCGGCATGCTTAAGCAGATTTCGGAAATATCCGTTGCATGGTCACCAATACGCTCCATGTCCGTAATCATCTTAAGAGCAGATGACACAAGACGCAAATCTCCTGCCACCGGCTGCTGCTGTAATAACAGCTTCATGCAGAGAGATTCAATATCCTTTTCCATCTGGTCAATCTGCTCATCCAGTTCCATCGCCTGGCGAGCCTTTTCATCATCCTGATTTACAAGTGCGTCTATTGCCATCTCAATAGCACGTTCAATCAGGCTTCCCATTTCAATCAGCTGGTTATTTAATAACTCAAGCTGTCTTAAATAATATTCTCTCATTAGCCGAACCTCCCCGTATTGTAATCTTCCGTCTTTTTATTCTTTGGCATTGCAAACAACTCTTCTGTCCTTCCTTCTTCGATTACTTCCCCAAGAAGGAAAAAGACTGTCCTGTCTGATATTCTGGCTGCCTGCTGCATGTTATGTGTAACCATGACAATGGTATACTCTTTTCTTAGCTCCATTGCCAATTCCTCTATTTTAGATGTAGAAATCGGGTCCAGGGCACTCGTCGGCTCATCCATCAGAATAACCTCCGGCTGTACCGCCAGCGCTCTTGCAATACAAAGTCTTTGCTGCTGTCCACCGGAAAGTCCCAATGCTGACTTATGTAACCGGTCTTTTACTTCTTCCCATATGGCAGCACCCTTAAGGCTTTTTTCCACAATTTCATCCAGCTTTGCCTTTTCCTTTAATCCGTGAATTCTGGGACCATATGCCACATTATCATAAATACTCATTGGAAACGGATTCGGCTGCTGGAATACCATTCCAACTTTTTTTCTCAGAACCGTAGTATCTACTCTTGAATCATAAATATCTTCTCCATCCAGAGTAATGGTTCCCGTAATTTTACAATCCTTAACCAGATCATTCATTCTGTTTAAACATCTTAAATATGTGGATTTACCACATCCGCTTGGACCTATAAACGCCGTAATCGCATTCTGTTCAATATTCAGGTTAATACCCTTTAATGCATGATTTTCGCCATAAAATAAGTCCAGATTCTTTGTTATAATCTTATCCATACGCTTCTCCTATTACTATTCAATACTGTTTACATCAAATTTTCTTGCCAGGAACTTAGTAAGGAAATTAATCAGCAGCACAATGACAAGAAGTACTACCGCAATACCGAATGCCACATCATATTCTGCCTTTGACATGGACAGATATAACTGGATGGTAAGCGTTCCGCCGGGATTTAACACCTTCCCAAACAAACCTTTTAATCCGGCTTTCGGCAGTAATGCGCTGCTGCCTGCCGTAAAAAGCAGTGCGGCTGATTCGCCTACAATACGTCCGATTGCCAGAATGACACCGGTAATGATTCCAGGCATTGCAGACGGAAGAAGCACTGTACGAATCATATACCATTTCGGTGCACCCATTCCGATAGAACCGGTTCGATAGCTGTCCGGCACCGCTCTTAATGCCTCCTGTGTATTTCTGGTAATTAACGGAAGCACCATCAGTACCAAAGTGAATGAACCGGTTAAAATGGAAAAGCCAAGATGTAATACTTCACCAAAGAAAATCATGCCGAATAATC
>CAMEUH010000284.1 GCA_945938055.1 uncultured Eubacteriaceae bacterium
GTGGTCAGAGACAGCGTGTTGCCATGGGTCGTGCAATCGTTCGTAATCCTAAGGTATTCCTTATGGATGAGCCTTTATCAAATCTTGATGCTAAGTTAAGAGTACAGATGAGAATTGAAATTTCAAAGCTTCATCAGAGACTTGAAACAACAATTATCTACGTAACACATGACCAGACAGAGGCTATGACTCTTGGTACAAGAATTGTAGTTCTTAAGGATGGTGTTGTTCAGCAGGTAGATTCTCCACATAACTTATACAACTATCCACAGAATTTATTCGTAGCTGGTTTCATCGGATCTCCTCAGATGAACCTCATTGATGCTAAGGTAAGTCAGGAAGGTGCAGCTGTTAAGTTAACATTTGGTGATAATGTGATTACAGTTCCTGAAAAGGAAGCTAAGGCACTTGTTGATGGCGGATATGTTGGTAAGACAGTTGTTCTTGGTATCAGACCAGAGGATTTACATGATGAAGAAGAATTCATTAAGAGTTCTCCAGACAGCGTAATTGATGCTACTGTCAGAGTATACGAAATGTTGGGTGCTGAAGTATTCTTATACTTCGATATCGACCAGTATAACTGTACAGCAAGAGTTAATCCACATACAACAGCAAGACCTGGCGATGCAGTGAAGTTTGCTTTAGACTTAACAAAGATTCATTGCTTCGATAAGGAAACAGAGAGAATTATCGGCAGATAATTTGAAAAAATTGTGAATTTTTTGAGGAAATGTACTGAAAAAGTACATTTCCTCTTTTATTTTTGAGAATTTTGCTATAAAATAGGAAGAGGAATGAATTAATTGTCGAGAGGAGAAAGCAGGATGATATCAAATCAGATACTTCAAAGCACAATAGATGGGTTAAAGTCCATTGCAAGAATAGATTTATGCATAGTGGATACGGATGGTGCCGTACTGGCATCTACATTTACGGATGGAGAAAGCTATAGAGAGGCTGCGATGAATTTTGTTAATTCGCCTGCAGACAGCCAGGTCATTCGGGGATTCCATTTCTTGAAGGGGGATGATGACCAGCAGCTGGAATATGTTCTTCTGGCAATGGGAACCGGTGACGATGTATTTACGATTGGAAAGATTGCAGCTTTTCAGATTCAGAATCTTTTAGTGGCGTATAAAGAACGGTTTGATAAAGATAATTTTATTAAAAATCTTCTGCTGGATAATTTGCTGAGGGTTGATATTTATACCCGTGCAAAGAAACTCCACATCGACATTGATGTCAAGAGAGTCGTATATTTAATAGAGACAAAGCATGAAAAGGACATGAATGCACTTGAGACGGTACGTACATTATTTGCCACGAAAACCAGAGATTTCATAACGGCGGTTGACGAAAAAAGTATTATAATTGTGAAAGAAGTAAAGCCGGGTGAAACCTATGATGATTTGCATAAGACGGCCAATGTCATTCTGGATATGCTGAATACAGAAGCCATGAGCATGGTTCATATTGCTTTTGGTACCATTGTCAATGATATCCGCGAGGTTTCCAAATCATACAAGGAGGCGAAGCTTGCCCTGGATGTAGGCAAGATTTTCTATAGTGATAAAAATGTGGTTGCTTATAGTAATCTTGGAATTGGAAGATTGATTTACCAGCTGCCGATTCCGTTGTGTCAGATGTTTATTAAGGAGATTTTTGACGGAAAATCTCCAGATGAATTTGATGATGAGACACTTGTAACCATAAATAAATTTTTTGAAAACAGCCTGAATGTTTCTGAGACATCACGCCAGCTTTATATTCACAGAAATACACTGGTTTATCGTCTGGATAAGCTGGAAAAGAGCACAGGACTGGATTTGCGTGTATTTGATGATGCAATTACCTTTAAAATTGCGCTGATGGTTGTAAAATACATGAAATACATGGAATCAAGAGAGAATTAAAAGGATAGGATAAGGAGTTAATATGATTATACTTGAAAATGTCAGCAAGACCTATTCCACCGGTGTTCCTGCACTGGATGGTATTAACTTGCGGGTAGAAAAGGGCGAGTTTGTGTTTATTGTTGGTAACAGCGGCTCGGGTAAGTCTACTTTAATTAAATTGCTTTTAAAAGAACTGGAGCCAACGGAAGGTAAAATCTATGTTAACAAAAGATTCATTAATAAAATTACAAGAAGAAAGCTTCCTCAGTTAAGAAGGGATATCGGTGTGGTCTTCCAGGATTTCCGTCTGCTTGAGGATCGTAATGTTTATGATAATGTCGCATTTGCAATGAAGGTAGTGGAGGCACCAAACCGTCTCATCCGGGGACAGGTGTTGTCCATGTTGTCCATGGTAGGTCTGCTGGATAAATATAAGAATTTCCCAAGCCAGATGTCTGGTGGTGAACAGCAGAGAGTTGCCATTGCAAGAGCTTTAGTTAATAATCCATCCATTTTGTTGTGTGATGAGCCGACAGGTAATCTGGATCCGGAAAATTCATGGGAAATCATGAAGGTTCTGGAAGAGGCAAACAGGCGTGGAACCACGGTTGTGGTTGTTACGCATAACATGGAAATTGTGGATGCCATGAAAAAGAGAACGGTTACCATGAATAATGGTAAAATTATCAGTGATGTTAAGCAGGGGGGTGGATTATATTATGAGGATTAGTTCAATCGGATATACCATGAAGCAGGGATTTAAGAATATCCGCAGAAACAGGATGTTTTCCGTTGCATCTGTGGCAACTATTTCTGCCTGCATCTTTTTATTTGGAATCTTTTTCTCTATTTTGATGAACTTTCAGAATATGTT
>CAMEUH010000285.1 GCA_945938055.1 uncultured Eubacteriaceae bacterium
CAGGGTAACGAATCATTTGCAGAGCATGGTTTCACAACACAGGAAATCAGTGATGATGAATTTGTGGATGTGGAAGAGGACATCATGGATGACATGGATGAGTATGATGACTATGATGCAGATGACTATTCTGATGAAAACTAATTGAAGGGAGAGCCAGTGATGTTGGAAAAAAATAATGAAACATATCAGCAGATGACATTTGATTCAATTAAGATTGGTCTTGCTTCACCTGAAAAAATTCTCGAATGGTCAAGGGGAGAGGTAACAAAGCCGGAAACCATTAACTACACAACCTTAAAGCCGGAAAAGGACGGACTGTATTGTGAGAAAATCTTTGGACCGAGCAAGGATTGGGAATGTCATTGCGGTAAGTATAAGAAGATTCGTTATAAAGGCGTAATCTGCGACAAATGTGGTGTTGAGGTTACCAAGGCAAGCGTACGTCGTGAGCGTATGGGACACATTGCACTTGCTGCTCCTGTTTCTCATATCTGGTATTTCAAGGGAATCCCAAGCAGAATGGGATTAATCCTTGATTTATCACCTAGGATTTTGGAGAAGGTATTATATTTTGCTTCTTATATCGTATTGGATCCAGGTGACACAAGTCTTTCATACAAGCAGGTGTTATCCGAGAAAGAATACAAAGATGCGTATGATACTTTTGGAGACCGTTTCCGCGTGGGAATGGGTGCTGAGGCAATCCGAGAACTTCTCATGGCAATCGACCTTGAGAAGGATTCTGAGGATTTAAAGAAAGAGCTTGCAGATGCATCCGGACAGAAGAAGGCAAGAATCGTAAAGAGACTGGAAGTAATTGAAGCTTTCCGTGAGTCGGGTAATAAACCGGAATGGATGATTCTTACCGTAATTCCAATCATTCCGCCAGACTTACGTCCTATGGTTCAGCTGGATGGTGGAAGATTTGCAACATCTGATTTAAATGACTTATACAGAAGAATTATTAACCGTAATAACAGACTTGCAAGACTGATTGAACTCGGAGCACCGGAAATCATTATCCGTAATGAAAAGAGAATGCTTCAGGAAGCAGTAGATGCGCTGATTGATAACGGTAGAAGAGGACGTCCTGTAACAGGTCCTGGAAACAGAGCATTAAAGTCCTTATCTGACATGTTAAAGGGTAAACAGGGACGTTTCCGTCAGAATCTTCTTGGTAAGCGTGTAGACTACTCAGGACGTTCCGTTATCGTAGTAGGACCGGAACTTAAGATTTATCAGTGTGGTCTGCCAAAGGAGATGGCAATTGAATTATTCAAGCCATTTGTCATGAAAGAATTAGAGGCAAGAGGCTTATCCAATAATATTAAGAATGCAAAGAAAATGGTGGAAAAGGGTCTTGACCCGGCTGTCTGGGATGTGCTGGAAGATGTTATCAAAGAGCATCCGGTTATGTTAAACCGTGCTCCTACACTTCACAGACTGGGTATTCAGGCATTTGAACCAATTCTTGTTGAAGGTAAGGCAATTAAGCTGCATCCATTGGTATGTACTGCGTTCAATGCGGACTTCGATGGTGACCAGATGGCTGTGCATCTTCCTCTTTCCGTAGAAGCACAAGCAGAATGCCGTTTCCTTTTGTTATCGCCAAACAACCTGTTAAAGCCATCCGATGGTGCGCCAGTAGCAGTTCCATCACAGGACATGGTACTTGGTATTTATTACCTGACTCAGGAAAGACCAGGTGCAAAGGGTGAAGGCGGAATTTATAAGAATGTAAATGAAGCAATTCTTGCTTATGAAAATGATGCTTTAACTCTGCATTCCAGAATCAAGGTTAAGGTAACCAAGAAGAAACCATCCGGTGAGACGGTATCTGGCGTGGTAGAGAGTACACTGGGAAGATTCATTTTCAATGAGATTCTTCCTCAGGATCTTGGTTTTGTTGATCGTAGCGTGGAAGAAAACTTCCTTCTTCCGGAAGTGGATTTCCATGTAGGCAAGAAGCAGTTAAAGAAGATTCTTGAAAAGGTTATTAATACACATGGTGCAACCATGACCGCTGAGGTTCTGGATAACATCAAGGCAATGGGTTACAAGTATTCTACAAGAGCAGCCATGACAGTATCTATTTCTGACATGACGGTTCCTCCAAAGAAGAAAGAACTGATTGCACAGGCAGAAGCTACCGTTGAAAAGATTACCAAGAACTTTAAGCGTGGTCTTGTAACAGAAGAAGAACGTTACAAGGAAGTTATTGAAACATGGAAGGCTACGGATGATATTATCACCAAAGAGCTGCTGGATGGTCTGGATAAATATAATAATATTTATATGATGGCCGATTCCGGTGCCCGTGGTTCTGATAAGCAGATTAAACAGCTTGCCGGAATGCGTGGTTTGATGGCTGATACATCCGGTAGAACCATTGAACTTCCTATTAAGTCGAACTTCCGTGAAGGACTTGACGTATTGGAATACTTTATTTCTGCGCATGGTGCCAGAAAGGGTCTTTCTGATACAGCACTTAGAACAGCCGACTCCGGTTACCTGACAAGACGTCTTGTAGACGTTTCACAGGAACTTATCATCCGCGAGGTTGACTGTTGTGAAGGTAAGGCAATCCCGGGAATGGTTGTGAAAGCATTCATGGATGGCAAGGAAGAAATTGAGAGCCTTGAAGAAAGAATTACAGGAAGATACGCAGCAGAGACCATCGAGGATAAGGATGGAAATGTCCTGGTTAAGAAGAATCATATGATTACACCCAGCCGCGCGGAGAAG
>CAMEUH010000286.1 GCA_945938055.1 uncultured Eubacteriaceae bacterium
AAATCCGCAATTTCCGCAGCCGAACGGATTTTTTCAAGCAGAAGTTCTTCATCATCCACGCAGGTCTCCATGCGGACCACTTTCAGTCCTTCCCGCTTAATATCTGCCGCCAGCATGTATGCAATACTATTATAAATCTTTCCGGGAAGTAAGTTCTTTCCCACTTCCATTACTTCTGTTCCGGTGGAAATAATGGCGATTTTGGCAGGCTGACGAACGCAGACCCATTCTACGCCAAGGCTTGCAAGAAGTCCCACATGCACAGAAGAAAGTCTGGTACTTTCCTTGATGACCACATCACCGGTCTGGATATCCTCCCCAATCCTGCAGTAATTGGAAAAGGCTTTCACGGATGCGTAAATCTGCACCCTATCCTCACCATAATCCGTATCCTCCTGACGGATAACCGCATCAAAGCCCTCCGGCACAAAAGAACCCGTCATGACTCTTACCGCTGTATTTTTTTCATAAGGAATTTCCTGATAATCTCCTGCCAGCAGCTCTCCTGCTACCTTTAACACCACAGGATATTCCTTAGATGCTCCCGCAATATCCTCTGCTCTTACGGCGTAACCATCCATGGCAGACTTCGGAAATGGCGGCACCATCATCTCTGCAACCACATCTTTTCCAAGAACCATGCCTTCACACTCCGTAATGTGCACCATCATGGTCGTCTCTTTCCGTACAATCTCATCCAATAACCGCATGCGGCATTCTTCAATCTCCACCATTCCTTCACCTGCCTGTCTTTCATCCTTATTCTTTTAATATAGAAATTCAAACTTTTGCCATGGCACAATGCCAGAAGGCAGTCCATGGCAGAAGTTTGAATTTTACCTTTTTTAAAATTCCTTCGGATTCGCATTCACATACTTCTTAAAATAGTACTCCAAATCAAAATATGTGTGTTCATCGCTGGATTCTTCCACACTCCAGTCCGGATTTTCATCCAGATTCGGAAAATATGTATCTGCTTCATAAGCAAAATCAATCTTCGTCACATGTGCCACCTTACAGTATGGAAGAAACTGTCTGTAAATCGTTTCGCCGCCGATGATATAGATATCTTCTTCATCATATTTTTTCAGTTCCGTTAAGGCTTCCTCCACACTATGGCAGACAATCACGCCTTCTTTTTTATAATCCGGATTCGCCGTAATCACAATATTGGTACGGTTCTTTAACGGATTTCCGCCCGGAAAACTCTCCAGCGTCTTTCTTCCCATGACAACCACCTTTCCCGTGGTTTCACTGCGGAATAACTTCATGTCCTCCGGTATACTCACCAGCAGTCCACCGTTTTTTCCAATCGCCCAATTCTTATCTACTGCAACAATTAAATTCATGCCAATCCTCCTGCTCCTAAAACACTTATTCTTAAACTGCCACCGGAATATTTGTAATCTGTGGTCCGGTCACATAATTTTCCAATGCAAAATCATTTCTCGTAAACTGATAAAAATCCTTAATGTCCGGATTCATCTTAAATACCGGTGCATCATGTGTTTCTCTTGAAATCAGTTCTTTTACCAGCGGAATGTGTCTGTCATAAATATGAGCATCTGCAATCACATGCACAAGCTCGCCCACTTCCATGTCACACACCTGTGCAAACATATGAACCAGTGCCGCATACTGGCATACATTCCAGTTATTTGCCGCAAGCACATCCTGGGAACGCTGGTTTAAAATGGCGTTAAGCTTTAACTTTCCTGTTTCCTTATTCGGTGTCACATTAAAGGTCATGCTGTATGCACATGGATACAGATTCATTTCATGCAAATCCTGATGAACGTAGATATTCGTCATAATTCTTCTGCTGTATGGATTATTCTTTAAATCATAAAGCACGCGGTCCACCTGATCCATCATGCCTTCCTTGTACTGATGCTTTACTCCCATCTGATAGCCGTATGCCTTTCCGATGGAACCATTTTCATCCGCCCATGCGTCCCAGATATGGCTGTGCAAGTCGTTTACATTATTGGATTTTTGCTGCCATATCCACAACACCTCATCAATACAGCTCTTAATCGCCGTTCTTCTTAAGGTAATTGCCGGAAATTCCTTGGATAAATCATACCGGTTTACCACACCAAATTTCTTAATGGTATAGGCGTAGGAACCATCTTCCCACTTCGGGCGGACTTTTTCGCCCTCCGTTGATACACCATTTTCCAAAATATCCTTACACATGTCGATAAAGATTTTGTCTGCCATGCTCATGTTTTTCTTCCATCCTTTTTCTAATTTGAGAGTTAATTTAAATCCTGCTAAATACCTCTTTCGGCACATACGCTTTTACAGCAATCCCCTCACCCGTGTATTCCTCACTCAGAAGCTGTCCGTACTTTCGAATAATCTGGATCTTACCGGCATCACCATAATCATAAACCTTGTCCACATAAATCTTCTGTTCACGCAACAGCTCTTCAATCAATGCCTTCAGTTTATCCAGACCCTGTCCGGTTTTTGCAGAAACAGAAAGAGTCTTGTCTGCCTTAAAATCTCTTAAAATAACGTCTTCTTTTACTGCATCCATTTTGTTAAAGAGGGTAATAATCGGTTTATCCTCCACTCCAAGTTCCCGTAAGGTCTCATAAACCACGTGCATATGGGTATCCATGTCCTCACTGGATGCATCCACCACATGAAGAATCATGTCGGAAAACTTTGCTTCCTCCAGGGTGGAACGGAAGGCATCAATAAGATTATGCGGAAGCTTACGGATAA
>CAMEUH010000287.1 GCA_945938055.1 uncultured Eubacteriaceae bacterium
CTCTTGTATGCTCTCTCAATATTATCGGAGAATGGGAAGAACGCATCGGAACCAAGTGTCACATCCGTGTTTCCATCAAGCCATGCTCTCTTTTCCTCACGGGTAAATACAGGAGGCTTCACTTTAAATCTCTTCTGCCATTCACCTTCACGAAGAACATCTTCATATTCCTCTCCAATATATACGTCAATGGTATTATCCCTGTCTGCACGTCCCAGACTATCCACAAACTCAAGATTTAATACCTGTGGTGCCTGACGAAGATACCAGTTATCAGCCTTCTGTCCTGCAAGTCTTGTACAATGTACTCTGGACTGCTGTCCTGCACCGATACCAATTGCCTGTCCGCCCTTAACATAGCATACCGAATTAGACTGTGTATACTTTAATGTAATGAGTGCAATCTTCATGTCAATCAGCGCCGATTCCGGAATATCCTTATTCTTTGTAACAATGTTGGATAATAAATCACCATTAATATCCAGTTCATTTCTTCCCTGTTCAAATGTAATGCCATAAACCTGCTTTCTTTCAAGCTCTGCAGGAACATAGGATGGATCAATCTGGATTATATTGTAATTGCCCTTTTTCTTTGCCTTTAATAATTCCAAGGCTTCCTCCGTATAGCCAGGAGCAATGACACCGTCCGAAACCTCTCTCTTAATGAGTTTTGCCGTATCTACATCACACACATCAGATAATGCAATAAAATCACCAAAAGATGACATTCTGTCTGCGCCTCTTGCCCTTGCATAAGCGCATGCCAATGGTGAAAGCTCGCCAAGGTCATCTACCCAGTAAATCTTAGCCAGAGTCTCTGTCAAAGGAAGTCCCACTGCCGCACCGGCTGGGGAAACATGCTTAAAGGAAGTTGCTGCCGGAAGACCGGTTGCCTCCTTTAACTCCTTTACCAGCTGCCAGCCGTTAAATGCATCCAGGAAATTAATATATCCCGGCTTGCCATTTAACACAGTAACAGGAAGGTCGCTTCCATCCTCCATAAAAATTCTGGAAGGCTTCTGATTTGGGTTACATCCGTATTTTAACTGAATTTCGTTCATAATAAATTCTCCTTTTTCTCTTATATTATCGATGAATGAGCATGGCTGTCGAAGTGAATTGGCCACTGCCTCTGAACCGAGACTTTCCTTCACATCTCATGAATGAGCATGGCTGTCGAAGTGAATTGGCCACTGCCTCTGAACTAAGACAGCCATGCTCATTCATGCTCATTCATTCTTATTCACAATCCTTGTCTCATACTTCCCGGTTGCAATATCAATAAATCTTACAAATAAAGAAACCTTATTATCCTCATTCAGGCTTGTCCAGACAAGCTTTGTAAACTCATCAATATCATCCGGAATGGAAACTAACTTCGGTTCACCTTCAAAGCTTGGGAGTGGATTTCCATCATGCATGTATGTATGGATGAAATGTCCCTCGCCAGCTACCGGATTTTCATAAGCAAATGTATAACGGTTGCAGGCATCCGGATTGCCGTTATTACTCTTTAAGATTGACATCTGATAATCAAACGTTCCATCCGTAAAGTTCATAATACCTGAAATTCTTGGGGTGTAGTTTGGAGCATCATGCTCATACTTACGTATTCTCAATGACTCTTCAAACGTCTTTCCCTCACTCATACCGTCATACACGGTATCCGTCTGATCACCATTTGTTACAATGGTACTGTTACCCAGCACACGAACCGGTGAATAAATAATAAGTTCCGGTGCCACTAATAATGTACTTGGATCAAACGCCTGGGTTCTGATTCCCTCACCGTCTTCAACAAACACACGGTTACGGCTGCTTGCACTTCTTCCCATAATAAAGTATGCCGTTACTGCCTTTGTTCCGTCCGAAGACCTGCCAATGACAATACCACGTCCCGGATATGCATTTTCCTTTAATTCCTGCTCCAGTGATAACATTTTCATTTGAAATATCCTCCGTTTTCTCTTTTTTACGCAAAAGACCGCCTGGGTGCACTAAAAATGCTGCCCAGGCGGTCGGCTGATTCAAATCACAAAATACACTCCCTGTAGGTTCTTCCTACACAGACAAAATATTCTGCATGCAAAATAATATTGTCTGCTTCCGCCAGTCGTGTACCACTTCTTTTATATTAAATGAAAAGAGGAAGATTTGCAATCCCTTTTTCAAATTGTTTCCCGAATTATATTCTTCCGCTTTTCTTCAGCCGCCGTATGACAATCCACGCCACCACGGAAGACATGACTGCCACGCAGATATTACTTACCGCCATGACGATTCCCACGCTCTCGCTTCCAAGCGAAGTAAAATTCTGAAGTGCCCAAAGCACCGGAATTCGGAACACAAACACCCGGCAGAAATTAATCAAAAGCGTAAGCTTCGTATATCCGAATCCAAACATCAGCGCCATGACTGCTGCATTAATTCCCAGCGGCACACAGCTGCCAAAGGAATCATAACGAAGCACCTTAATAATCGTCTGCTGAAAATCTGCATTATATCCTTCCACACTATTTGCAAAAAGATAAGTAACCGGCTGAATAAAAATATTAATCCCAAGCCATCCCACAATTCCAATCACAATATTAATGACCAGCAGTTTTTTAAATGCATCCAGCGCCCGGTCGCCCCTGCCGCCTCCGATATTCTGGCTGATAATGGACGCACCGCCGTCCTGAAATCCGTTCTGGCAGTTTGTCACCATGCCGTCAATATTATTGGAAATGCCAAG
>CAMEUH010000288.1 GCA_945938055.1 uncultured Eubacteriaceae bacterium
CACTTCCGATATAATAATCCGTTACGGTTTTCTTTTCCGTATTGTCATAATATCCTTCATATGTGATAAGCGTAACCGGGATTGCATTCTCAGACCTTACGGTGTTGCCGTCTGCATCCTTTGCATGGAAATAGTAATTTCCACTCCGGGCAGGAGCAAAAGGAATACTTGTTTCTTCCACCGTTGAACTTTCCAGTACCGTCCACTCATCTGCCCCCACATTTTCTGTCAGATCTTTTGTAGAAAAAGCATATGCCTTTAAGCCACTCTGGTTATCCTGTACTGTTGCAACAAGCTTTCCTGCATTCTCATCCGTACCAATTGTGTAGGATGAAATGACCGGTGCCGTGCTTTCCTTCGGAATTGCAATGATACGGATACCCGTATCACCGGAATAATCCGATGCAATGGTTACTATGGCATTAGGAGACTCGGCCGAATCAAAAGTAATACTGCCCTCTCCCACATTAGTACCGTCTATCATCCATGAGCCAAAATTCCAGCCGGATGAAGCCTGTGCCGCAATATTTTTTGTATTATGATTTTCTGCTCCGGCAATCAGAAGAAATGTCGTATCCATAGCCGAAGATACCGTGGCAGAATCAATTCCGGTCCTCTTATCCAAGGTAACCTCCACGGCACAGAGTTCCTTATCATTTCTCGCGCTTTCATCCGAAACGGTGTAGTAAGCCCCAAGCGAATCCGGCACCGAAGCCTTTACGCTGAAGGTATACTTACCCTTGCCGCCTTCAGCAGAATCAATCACTGATGCAAAATCAAAGGACTGGCTTTCTGCATTGCCGATACCTTCTACTTCTTTCTGGGCAGCCAATTCACCATCTCTGTATAAAGAAACGATATAATTACAAACCATTCCATCCCTTAACGAATTCCCGTTATTATCCTTCTGAACCGTGTCCCACACAGCCTTTGCATTATCCCACCGCAGATTGGAAGGTATACCCAGCTTCGTGGCGGTAATAGTAAAAGCGTAGTTAGCAAAGCTCATATCCTCAAAGGCAGTAAAATCTTCCAGCGTATAGCTGTATCCAAGCCTGTAATAACCGGGTTCATATTGTTTGTCCTTTTCGTAGATTACATCCTCCGCATCCCCGGATTTGATATTGAAAGTAACTTCACTGGTGACACCTTCCAGCGATAATGCAATCGTAGTACCATAATCGAATCGTGCATCGTTTAACACGGCCAAATTAACATTTCCATTCCCGTTATTACCATACATGACAGCCAATGGTATGTTTTCTAACTCTTGTGCACCAAGCTGTATCCCTGTCAAATCAATGGAGGTAAATAATATTACCAGCGTTAAAAGAACGGAAATCATTCTTTTTGAATATAATAAAATTGATTTTTTCTTTCCCATGTTCATACTCCTTCTTGTTTATATGGAAAAGTCATTTTCCTGATTCCTCATAAGAAATGACTCAAAAGTTGTTTTTATGCATTCCTGCTTATTTCCGAATAATTATATCACTCCAATAGACACACAACAGACACACAGCAGACACAAACCCGATGAATTTTTATGATTTTTTTGTAAAAAAAGGGCAGAAACCGTAAAATCCGGTTCTGCCCATAAGTCCATGACATTTCTTCTATTCTTCATCCAGTTTTAAAACACTCATGAATGCCTCCTGTGGAATTTCCACATTTCCTACCTGACGCATTCTCTTCTTTCCTTCCTTCTGCTTTTCCAGAAGCTTCTTCTTACGTGAAATATCACCGCCATAACACTTTGCAAGTACATCTTTTCGAAGTGCCTTAACAGTTTCCCTTGCAATTACCTTGCTTCCGATTGCTGCCTGAATCGGAATTTCAAATAAATGTCTCGGGATTTCATCCTTTAACTTCTCACACATCTTTCTTCCGCGCTCATAAGCCGAATCCGCATGTACGATAAAGGAAAGCGCATCCACTTCCTCTTTATTAATAAGGATGTCCAGTTTTACAAGCTTGGACTGTTCATATCCTTTCATTTCATAATCAAAAGAAGCATAGCCCTTGGAACGGGACTTCAATGCATCAAAGAAATCATAAATAATCTCATTTAATGGCAAATCATACTTTAATAACGCCCTTGTTCCCTCAATATACTCCATTCCATGATACACACCGCGGCGCTCCTGGCAAAGCTTCATGATGGAACCGATAAATTCTGTTGTTACCATGATTTCTGCACTGACAATCGGCTCTTCCATGTAGTCAATCTCTGACGGGTCCGGAAGGTTGGATGGATTGGTCAGCTCAATGACTTCTCCGTTTGTCTTATGAACCTTATAAATAACACCCGGAGCAGTTGTCACCAAATCCAGATTGTATTCACGTTCCAGTCTCTCCTGAATGATTTCCAGATGTAAAAGTCCAAGGAAACCACACCGGAAGCCAAATCCCAGTGCAATGGAAGTCTCCGGCTCATACTGCAGGGAAGCATCATTTAACTGCAATTTTTCAAGGGCATCCCTCAAATCACCATATTTTGCCCCATCGGCAGGATACAGTCCACAGTAAACCATCGGATTAACCTTTTTATATCCGGGAAGCGGTTCTGAACATGGATTGTCCGCATCGGTTACCGTATCACCCACGCGTGTATCCTTTACATTCTTAATACTTGCCGTAATATAACCTACCATGCCGGCCGAAAGTTCCTCACACGCAATAAACTGCCCGGCACCAAAATACCCTACTTCC
>CAMEUH010000289.1 GCA_945938055.1 uncultured Eubacteriaceae bacterium
TTGTATCTTGCAAAGCAAAAAGGTAAAAACCGATACATTATTTATAAGACAGAGCTTCATGGGGAATTTAAGTTTGATGAAAATGAATCCCAGGTGGAAATGAAATCCGATTATTATGCGGAAACGGATATTCATGATGTAAGTAAATGGATGAAGAAGGTTATCATCAATGGCAAGGTGGAAATTAATGCACTCCTTGAACATATGGCATCCTCCTTTCATTTTGACCGGATCGGTATTTATCTGGAAAATGGAAAAAGAACGGAGTATGAGTACCGTAAACAGGGGATTATACCAGGTAATGGAACCATGATTCAAAATAGGCAGTATCTGGAAATGTTTAAGAATGACATGTTTCTTGCAGAGAACATTAACAAATTTGAATATGGACTTTCGGAGGTTTATGCACTTTTTAAGGAAATAGAGACCAAGTCTTCCATACAGATTCTGATTCGCGATTTGCGTGATGAAGTGATTGGGGTGATTTCTTTTGATTCGTGCAGGGCATATGTAACGTATCCAAAGAAACTGATTGAGTATGTGAATACTTACGGAAATATTATCGCAGGAATTGCTGCCAAAGAAAATGAATAAGAAAATTTGAGAAAAGGAGCATCAGGGACTGCGGTTTTGCCGCTTTCCCATTTGCTCCGTTTTTCTTTATCGGGCTATTCCATGTAATCCAGAGGATTTTCAGGAACATCATTTTTGGTGAGCTTGAAATAGATTCCGCTTCCTTCCATGGTATAATAAATGGTAGGCTCTGCGACGGTTCCGATGACAGAACCGGCAATTACAACTTCACCTTCGGAAACCTTGATATTTTCGAGCTGACCATAGGATGCCTTATAACCATTTCCCATGTTAATGGTTACGATGCTTCCGAGTTCTTCGTTTGACGTAATGGATTCTACGGTTCCGGATGCAGATGCAATGACATCGGTTCCGATATTCCCGGCAATGTAGATGCCAGGATTACATTTATATACGCCAAGTGTTGGAAACCAGATGGTATTATCCATATTGTATTCCAGAACAATTTCTCCGGAAACCGGCATTTTTAAAGTATCTACTTCGCTAAAAGAATAACCGGTTCCGATGGAATTACCGGATACAACCGGTACATCTGATGAATCGGATGCGTCTGATGTTTTGTCGGCATCAGAAGCATTGATGTTCTCGAAATCGGTTTCATTGGAATCATTTCGGGCTTCGTGAAGATTGGTATTGGTTTTATCACTTCCGTCCACTGTTTCCGAAGAACTATCCTGGCTGTTATTCGCTGTGGAATTGGAGGAAGGCGTTTGTGTTTTGGATGGAGTATTCTGCTTGCTGCCATTGTCAGCAGAAAGATTCTGTGATTCGGTTTCATTCAAATTAATCATGTTGTTCTCGTTGTTACTTGTCCCTTTTTTTATTGCTGAAGCCACGGCAATTGCCAGAGTGATTACCAGGGCACTTGTTACAAGAAGGGATAATGCAGCTTCTGTACGTTTTGATTTGGATTTATTTCTCATTATCATCACCTCTGAGAATATCATTGCCTCAAATCCAACTCTTTATTCGATTATTCGTAATTTTTAATTTCCACATTTTCGTAAAAAAATTGAATGATATCCGGATAGCTTTTTCCTTCTTCTGCAAGGGTTAATGCATAAGAAAGGCTTATTCCATACCCGTGGCCAATTCCTTTTGTGATGATTTTTAAAGAATTCTCCTGAAAGGTTAAGGTAAAGGAAGAGGAGTTTATGGAAAAGAGATTCATGAAATCGTCGCCGCTCATGCGAAGATTTCCAATCTGCAGCTGCGTAATGTAACCGGCAGCGTCACGGCTGATAATCTGAATGTTTTCCTTAAGGGAGGTGATGTTTTTGTCCAGTCCCGTATTTTCAAAATTTTCATTTATGACATTAATAAAATCAAGGCTTTCATACTGTCGGACGCATAAAAAACCCTTTTCTTCCAAATCCTTATTGGTGTTAACAGATTTTAGATAAGGATATTTTCCGGTGTCCATGGAAGGACGTGTCATGCCGTTACTAATCATGTGGTAAAATGGTTTGATAGGTGTGCTGTCGCAGGTAATCACAAGTCCCTTTGTTTCATTTAATGCATTTTTTATGATATCCATTCTTGCAGAAAATTTTTCGTCCCAGAGTTTTTTCAGTTCTTCTTCGGAAATGTAGTGCTCTGTGAGAAATTCTTCCGAAAGAACGTCACAATCCGGGAAAGCTTCGGTAAGAAGAGTATTGGAAATTACACAGTTTAACTTGATAAATTCAGGATAATTCCAGACATTTTCATCAAAGGAAATCAGATTTCGTGCCGTCATCCCGGCAAGGTACTGGGAATAGTCCACATTCTGGGAAACAGAATTACTACTTTCGACAATGACAATTCTTCCGTCATAAGGTACAATCACTTCGTCTGTTTCCTTCACTCCGGTCATTGCCATGGTAATGGTGTAGGGAACAAGAAGCACAACTGCAAGTGAGATGAGAAAACGCAGAATCATATTTTTCATGGCTGCCTCCGATGACATCAATAATATTTTATGGTATACTGAATCTGGAATTATCATTTTGGGTGGTCCCTGCCCTCCTGTCTTACGATTCCGTCTGATTGGATGGGATGGGGATGCATG
>CAMEUH010000290.1 GCA_945938055.1 uncultured Eubacteriaceae bacterium
GGTGTGCTTACATCAGAAGAATATAAATAAATTGGAGGTATAAAATGTACAAGATTCGAAAAGCAGAAAAATTAGCAGAAAAGATTTACTTAATGGACGTGGAAGCTCCAAGAATTTCAAAATACTGTGAGCCGGGCCAGTTCATCATTGCTAAGATTGATGAGGAAGGAGAACGAATTCCTCTTACAATCTGCGATTATGACAGGGAGCAGGGAATCATTACCATTGTATTCCAGATTGTTGGTGCATCCACAGAAAAAATGTCAAAATTAAAAGCTGGCGATGCATTCCGAGATTTTACGGGACCTCTTGGCTGTGCCTCAGAATTTGTCAAGGAAGATTTGGAAGAATTAAAAAAGAAAAAGATGTTATTTGTTGCCGGTGGTGTGGGTACAGCTCCGGTATATCCGCAGGTAAAATGGCTGCATGAGCATGGAATTGATGCAGATGTAATTGTGGGTGCCAAGACAAAGGATTTATTAATTCTGGAAGAAGAAATGAAGAAAGTTGCCGGAAATCTTTATATTACCACAGATGACGGCTCCTATGAGAGAAAAGGCATGGTTACTGATGTCATAAAGGATCTTGTAAATAATCAGGGAAAGAAATATGATACCTGTGTGGCAATCGGACCGATGATTATGATGAAATTTGTCTGTCTTCTTACAAAGGAACTTGAGATTCCTACCATTGTCAGCCTGAATCCAATCATGGTTGACGGTACGGGCATGTGTGGTGCCTGTCGAGTTTCTGTTGGCGGAAAAGTCAAGTTTGCCTGTGTGGACGGACCGGAATTTGACGGTCACCTTGTAAATTTTGATGAGGCAATGAAGAGACAGCAGATGTATAAGACCGAAGAAGGAAGAGCAATGCTTAAGCTTCAGGAAGGTGATACCCATCACGGTGGATGCGGTAACTGTAATTAAGCTATGGTATTTTCGGTTTTACCGGTATCTGTAATTTTGAATTTCTACATATAATAGGAGGATATAATGGACGTTTTAAAGAAAGTTCCGGTCCGGGAACAGGATCCGGATGTTAGAAATAAAAATTTTGATGAAGTATGTCTTGGATATAACAAAGAAGAAGCAATGGAAGAGGCAACACGCTGTATTAACTGTAAGAATGCACAGTGCATGAAAGGTTGTCCGGTATCCATCAATATTCCGAAATTTATCAGTGAAGTAAAGGAAGGAAACATCGAAGCTGCATACGCAACAATCAGCGAATCTTCTGCACTTCCTGCAGTCTGCGGCCGTGTATGTCCGCAGGAGTCCCAGTGTGAGGGAAAATGTATCCGTGGTTTTAAGGGAGAGCCGTTATCCATCGGTAAGTTAGAGCGTTTTGTTGCTGACTGGGCAAGAGAAAATAACATTGAGCCGAAAGCACCAAAGGAAAAGAACGGAAAGAAAGTTGCCGTTATCGGTTCCGGCCCATCGGGTCTTACCTGTGCAGGCGACCTTGCAAAGCTAGGCTATGATGTTACCATTTTTGAGGCACTGCATGAAGCAGGCGGCGTACTGGTATATGGTATTCCAGAGTTCCGTCTTCCAAAAGACACGGTTGTAAAGCATGAGATTGAAAATGTGAAAAAACTTGGCGTTACCATTGAAACCAACGTGGTCATTGGTAAATCCATTACGGTTGACCAGCTGATTTCCGAAGAGGGCTTTGATGCAGTATTTATCGGTTCCGGAGCTGGACTTCCAAAGTTCATGGGAATTCCGGGTGAAAATGCCAACGGAGTCTTTTCTGCTAACGAATATCTTACCAGAAGCAATCTGATGAAGGCATTCCGGGAAGATTATGATACACCAATCCGTCCGGGCAAAAAGGTTGCTGTGGTAGGCGGCGGTAATGTTGCCATGGATGCGGCGAGAACGGCATTACGTCTTGGCGCAGAGGTTCATATCGTATACCGCAGAAGTGAAGAAGAACTTCCTGCCAGAGTAGAAGAAGTACATCATGCAAAGGAAGAAGGCATTATCTTTGATTTGCTTACGAACCCTACGGAAATTCTGGTTGACGAAAACGGCTGGGTGCGTGGCATGAAGTGCATTAAGATGGAACTTGGCGAACCGGATGCATCCGGAAGAAGAAGACCGGTTGAAATTCCGGATTCTGAGTATGAAATGGAACTGGATACGGTGATCATGTCCTTAGGAACTTCGCCAAACCCACTGATTTCTTCCACAACAGAAGGACTGGAAGTTAATAAATGGAAATGTATTGTTGCGGATGAAGAGTTCGGTAAGACCTCCAAAGAAGGTGTTTATGCCGGTGGAGATGCTGTTACCGGAGCAGCTACGGTTATTCTTGCCATGGGCGCAGGAAAGGCTGGAGCAAAGGGTATTGATGAATATTTAAGTCATAAATAATCGATTGAGTAATTAGGAACCCTATATGGAAACTCCCGTAAAGGAGCCGATATAGGGTTCTTCTATTGAATGAAGGGGATTATGCGGACATGAAAGGAATTATTTTTGACATGGATGGTGTTCTCTTTGACACCGAAAAATTATATGAGCGTTTCTGGTGCGAGGCTTCAGAAAAGTTTGGATTTGCCATGAATACAGAGGATGTTGCGGCAATCCGAAGTACCGATTCCAAAATTGCCAAAAGAATTT
>CAMEUH010000291.1 GCA_945938055.1 uncultured Eubacteriaceae bacterium
TCCTAATATTGCAGTAATTACTTCTCACAACGGTTACCCGGTCTTCAAATTCCGAAAGTCTCTCTTTTGCAGCCCGGATGGCATCTTCATCCTGGTCAATTCCGATAAGCCTTCCCTTTGGAGAAAGTCTTTTACAGATTTCATAAGAATGACCGCCGCCACCAAGCGTTCCATCCACATAAATTCCGTCCGGCTTAATATTAAGATTTTCAATTGTTTCTTCCAGTAAAACGGATTTATGTTCGAAACTCATTTTCTGCTACACTCTTTTCCTTTATAAGTTAAATCCAAGGCTTTCCATGTCTGCAATGACTTCATCCATGTTATCATCATATTCTTCATTGCATTCATCCCACTTCGCCTTGCTCCAGATTTCAATCCGGTTTGCAGCTCCAATAAAGACAATATCTTTCTCCAACCCTGCAAACTCCCTTAAATTTGCCGGAATCAGGATTCTTCCCTGCTTGTCCACTTCACACTGTGAGGCACCGGAAAGAAAGTAACGCACGGTGGTTCGTGCTGTTTTATTGTTCAGTGGCAGTGATTGTAATTTTTCTTCAAATTTCTCCCATTCTTTATCCGAATATCCGAAAAGACATCCGTCCAGACCTCTTGTAATCACAAATGTTTCTCCCAGTTCCTCGCGCAGTTTCGCCGGAACGATGGTTCTGCCCTTGGCATCCACCGAATGATTATATTCACCCATAAACATTTGCAATCACCTTCTTCCTCTTTTGGGAGCCTTGTGGAATTTTCCTCCACTTTTCATCCACATGCCACCACTTTTCACCACTTAAGTGTTATTTTAAACACAAAAATGGGAAAAATCAAGGGATTTTTTACATTTCTTTAAAAAAAATACCGGTGCGTGAAACTTTTTTTCACGCACCGGCATCCGGTAAATACTATATCTTGTATTTCATTTTTCTTAACAGGGCAAATATTTCTAAATCTTCCTTTTTAAATTTTTTTGAAAATTTTTATCTCATTTAGGATTGATGGTACAAAAACCTTAAACATTGAAACGGAATAAAATAACATCCCCATCTTTCACCACATAATCCTTGCCTTCAATTCCCACAAGACCCTTTTCCTTTGCTCCTGCATAAGAGCCACAGTCCAGAAGATTCTGATAATTGACTACTTCTGCCTTAATGAATCCTCTTTCAAAATCACTATGAATCTTGCCTGCTGCCTGTGGTGCCTTGGTACCCTTGGTAATGGTCCACGCCCTGGTCTCCGTCGGTCCCGCAGTCAGATAACTAATCAGTCCCAAAAGGGAATAGCTCGCCTTAATCAGTTTTTCCAGACCAGATTCCTTCAATCCCAAGTCCTCAAGGAACATTTTCTTTTCCTCATCATCCAGTTCCGCCATTTCCTGTTCAATCTGCGCACAGATTACAAAGACTTCACTGTTTTCACTCTTGGCATATTCACGCACAGCCTTCACATAATCATTAGAAGCTCCGTCGTCCGCAAGAGAATCTTCATTCACATTTGCAGCAAAAATCGTAGGCTTTGCCGTCAAAAGATTATAAGATGCAAAAAATGCAGCTTCATCATCATCTTCCGTTTCAAAGGTCTTTGCCATCTTTCCTTCTTCCAGATGTGCCTTTAAGCGTTCAATCATGGCACATTCCTTAGCATATGCCTTATCATTTCTGGCAACCTTGATGGCCTTGGCATATCTTCTTTCCAGAATTTCAAGATCGGAAAAAATCAGCTCCAGATTAATGGTTTCAATATCTCTTAGCGGATTGACAGAACCATCCACATGAATAATATTGGAATTATCAAAGCAACGTACCACATGCACAATCGCATCTACTTCACGGATATTGGCAAGGAACTGGTTTCCAAGTCCTTCTCCCTTTGACGCTCCCTTTACCAATCCGGCAATATCCACAAATTCAATTACAGCCGGTGTAATTTTTTCTGAATCATATAATTTAGCCAGCAAATCCAGTCTCTCATCCGGTACCGCAACCACACCAATATTCGGGTCGATGGTACAGAACGGATAATTGGCCGACTCTGCTCCTGCCTTTGTTAAGGAATTAAATAATGTACTTTTACCAACATTTGGCAGACCGACGATTCCTAGTTTCATTTTCTATGTTTCCTCCTTTAATGAGTCCCAAAATTCAGTAATCACTATATCATAACAAAACGCAAAAGTAAATCCATCACGATACCCCTATTGGGAAGTTTTGAGCTTGCCTGCTATAATTGTTATTCATGCATTCTCCGAATCACCTTATAAACCACCGCATTTTCCATGACCATCGGTGCCGTATGGGCAAAAAAGACAATCCCATCCGTTGGTGAAACAATAGTATCCAGTACCTCACCCTCATACGGGTCAGTAATTTCACCAATGACATCCCCATGAAATACCGGATCACCCGGCTCCTTAAAATGCTTGTAAATACCGGCACACTTGGTATGAACGGAAAGCAGGTCTTCCTCATTGATTACGCTGGCAATATATCCACTATGGTTATTATACTTTAAAATTCCCATCCTGGTAAGGAAACGAAGAACTGATGAAACAGCCTGTCTTGCTGATTTATCATCAATCTGCTCCGTACTGTTGGTATACAGGGAAAATGCATTC
>CAMEUH010000292.1 GCA_945938055.1 uncultured Eubacteriaceae bacterium
CTTTATCCAAGCTGTGACGTAAGCACTTCTTCCGCTTTCTGAAGTGCCGTATCCATGCCAGCCGGGTTCTTTCCACCAGCCTGTGCCATATTCGGACGACCGCCGCCGCCACCGCCGACTAATGCAGCTGCTTCCTTAATGATGTTACCTGCATGTGCGCCCTTTGCCAAAGCACCATCTGTTGCCATTGCAATCAGGTTCACCTTGTCCGTTCCCTGGCTGGATGCCAGAACAATGACTGCCTCACCAAGCTTTTCCTTGAACTGGTCGCCCAGATTTCTTAAGCTGTTCATGTCCACATCTGTCATCTTTGCAGCAAGGAACTTGATGCCATTAATATCCTTTGCTCCGGATAATACATCGCCTGCGGCGTTATTTGCAAGCTTTGCCTTAAGCTTCTCATTTTCTGATGCAAGTGCCTTAATTTCTGCCTGCATGCTTTCTATCTTCTTTACAAGACCAGCTGCATCAGACTTTGCTGCCTTTGCTGCCGCATGAAGTTCATTTTCCATGTCCTTATAGTAACTTAAGACACCATCGCCTGTTAATGCTTCAATTCTTCTTACACCTGCCGCAATACCTGCTTCGGATACAATCTTAAACAATGTAATCGCACCAGTATTGGCAACATGAGTACCACCACATAATTCCTTTGAGAAATCGCCCATGGATACCACACGTACCTTTTCGCCATACTTCTCACCAAAAAGCGCCATTGCTCCGGACTTCTTTGCATCTTCAATATCCATGATATCCGTTACAACAGGAACTGCCGCCGCAATCTCCTCATTAACGATTGCTTCTACCCTTGCGATTTCCTCGCTGGTCATGCTCTGGAAATGGGTAAAGTCAAAACGCAGTCTGTTCGGTGTTACCAGAGAACCCTGCTGTTCTACGTGAGTTCCAAGTACCATGCGCAGTGCTTTCTGAAGAAGATGGGTTGCACTATGGTTCTTACAGGTATCTGCCCTGCCCTTGTCACACACCATAAGGGTCACGGTATCACCAACCTTAATCATGCCCTTTGTCATGACACCAACATGTCCAATCTTGCCGCCCTTAAGCTTAATGGTAGTCTCTACCTTAAATTCGCCCTCTGCCGTCACAATCACACCGGTGTCACCTTCCTGACCACCCATGGTAGCATAGAAAGGCGTTTCATCTACGATAATCGTACCCTTCTCACCTTCTGATAACGCATCTGCCAGTTCTTCCTCTGTTGTAAGAACCGTTACCTTAGAAGAATATTCTAACTTATCATAACCAACAAACTTTGAGGTAACTGCCGCATCAATTTCATCATAAACCGTTGCGTCAGCACCCATGTAATTGGTGGTCTTACGAGCCTCACGTGCCTTTTTACGCTGTTCATCCATGCAGGCCTTAAATCCGGCTTCATCGATGCTCATTCCCTTTTCTTCCAGGATTTCCAGCGTCAAATCCATTGGGAAACCATACGTATCGTAAAGCTTAAATGCATTATCACCGGAAAGAACCGTTTTGCCCTTTGCAGCCATTTCTTCTTCCAATTCGGCAAGAATGCTTAATCCCTGGTCAATAGTCTTATTAAACTTCTCTTCTTCCTTATTCAGGACTTCAAAGATAAATTCCTTCTTTTCATCCAGTTCCGGATAGCCGTCCTTGGATACTTCAATTACGGTATTACTTAACTTTGCAAGGAACATTCCGTCAATGCCAAGTAATCTTCCGTGTCTTGCCGCACGTCTTAACAGTCTTCTTAAGACATAGCCACGTCCTTCATTGGATGGCATGATACCATCGGAAATCATGAACGTTACGGAACGAATATGGTCTGTAATGAGACGGATGGACACATCCTTCTTCTCGTCCGTCTTATAGGTTGCGCCGGAAAGCTCACAGACTTTGTTGCGCAATGCAACAAGAGTATCCACATCAAAAATGGAATCTACATCCTGTACTACAACTGCAAGTCTTTCAAGTCCCATTCCGGTATCGATGTTCTTCTGAACCAGTTCGGTATAATTGCCGTTACCGTCATTTTCAAACTGGGTAAATACGTTGTTCCACACTTCCATGTAGCGGTCACAGTCACAGCCTACGGTACAGTCTGGTTTTCCACAGCCGTACTTCTCGCCTCTGTCATAATAAATCTCAGAGCACGGACCACAAGGGCCTGCACCATGCTCCCAGAAATTATCTTCCTTTCCAAAACGGAAAATCCGCTCTGCCGGAATTCCAACCTTCTTATTCCAGATTTCAAAAGCTTCATCATCATCCTGATAAATACTTGGATAGAGTCTGTCGGCATCCAGTCCCACAACCTCTGTTAAAAACTCCCAGGACCAGGCAATGGCTTCATTCTTAAAATAATCTCCAAAAGAGAAATTACCCAGCATTTCAAAAAACGTACCATGTCTTGCGGTTTTGCCTACATTTTCAATGTCACCGGTACGAATACACTTCTGACAGGTAGTAACCCTTCTTCTTGGTGGAATCTCCTGTCCCGTAAAATATGGCTTTAATGGTGCCATTCCGGAATTAATTAATAATAAGCTCTTGTCATTGTGCGGAACAAGAGAA
>CAMEUH010000293.1 GCA_945938055.1 uncultured Eubacteriaceae bacterium
CATATTGTTTGCCGTCTGCTTTATATGTGGAAGAAATTTTAATATAATTCATGTCCGTAATCCTTTCTTTTTCTGTTTTCATTTTAGCATAAGGGGTTAAAATAGACAATAATGTTTTACTTTTATGAAAAAATGCGCTATAATATTTAATTACGAACCATTATGGGAGGTGAGAGTGTGTTAGCAAATCTTCAGAGTAAAAATCATATTATGAAAATCATCCAGTGTCTGGAAGATGAACGGACTTTTTATGAGATTGCTGCAGATATTCTGAAATATGTGGAAGAATATCTTAACACTTCTCATGCCTATATTGTACAGAGAGATTTGGAAAAGGAAAATTACCGGATTGTTATTCGATATGACAGGGATGACAGGCATCAGGATGCAAAAATTATTGACGAACAGAAGCTGCAGCTTTGCGGGGAACAGATGGTATATGCAGAGAATTCCCGTGGAACATATGGGGAAGAATTGCATCTTCTGGGAGCAGAGTGTGGTATCGGCATTCCTGTTTATATTAAGAATGGACAGGCTGTCATGCATATACTGATTCTGGACGCAGAGGAGAGAAATTTTAGTGATGAAGAACTTGAGTATATTGCCAATGTATCACTCATTATGCAGGATATTGCGCAAAAGAAAGTTTCCAGTCGTTCCATGATTTCCACCAATGGTATTTTGAAGGCGATTCTTACGAATATTGGGTCTGGCATTCTGGTTTTTGACATGGAGCAGAATACGGTTTTATTTAAAAACACCATTGCGGAGACTTCGGAGGAGAATATCCGTGTTCTTTCGGATGCGATGAAAAGCATGATGGAAGAAAAGGAGCATCTGATTCCAAAGCGTCCGGTGGAGTTTTTTGATGCGGAATCCGGACTGTGGTTTGATGTGGCATTTTCTAAATTGTCCTGGATTGATGGAAGGGATGTCGTGTTGATTTCTTCCAAT
This sequence comes from uncultured Eubacteriaceae bacterium, assembly GCA_945938055.1. Classification (GTDB taxonomy): domain Bacteria; phylum Bacillota; class Clostridia; order Lachnospirales; family Lachnospiraceae; genus MGBC120314. The sequence goes on from CAMEUH010000293.1 coordinate 955, forward strand.
GATACGACTCTTAAGAAGAAAAACAGTACCAGAAGTGCTTTTCAGGCGCAGAATGATTTTCTCACAGGACTTTATAATCGAATGAAATGTGAGATGGATTTAAAGAAAATTGCGGAACAGACCCAGAAAAACGGTCAGAAGGGTGCTGTTCTGTTTATTGACATGGATAATTTTAAAACGATTAATGATAGTCTGGGTCACGATTACGGAGATGCGCTTCTTAAGGAAATCGGTGTAACACTTCAGGGAATCGTGGGACTTAGGAATCATTGTTACCGTATGGGCGGGGATGAATTCATTGCTATTGTGACGCCGGAAAATTATGACCTCCTTAATAAGATCCTGACGAACATTACCACATATTTTAATCGTCCATGGTATCTGATTGATTCGGAATGTTATTGTACCATGAGCATGGGTGTCGTACTGTTTCCGGAAAACGGAACGGATGTCAACAGCCTGATAAAAAAGGCTGATATTGCCATGTATGAAGCAAAACATTACGGGAAAAACAGGTATGTATTTTACCGTGATCAGAAGGATGATGCCTCTTATCGCAGACTTGCCGTAGAAAGCAGTATGAGACAGGCTGTTGAAGCCTCTTGTGAGGAATTTGTGGTATTTTACCAGCCGATTGTGAATACACAGACAAACCGGTGTGTCGGCTGTGAATCACTGGTACGATGGAACAGTAAGGCGCTTGGCTTTATCGGACCGGGTGAATTTATTCCGCTTGCAGAGTATCTTGGACTGATTGTAGAGATTGGTGATTTTGTGCTGGAGACAGCATGCAGGCAGTGTAAGGAATGGAACGAACGGTATAATCCGGATTTTAGTGTGAATGTGAATCTTTCGGTTGTCCAGCTGTTACAGCAGAATGTAGTAAAGCATATTAGTGAGATTATTTTTTCCACAGGAGTTAATCCGAAAAACATTACACTGGAAATTACGGAGAATCTGGCAATTAATGATATGGAGCGTGTCATGAAAATCATTGACGGGCTTAAGAAGATTGGTGTTAAGATTGCGCTGGATGATTTTGGTACCGGATATTCCTCATTGAATTATATAAAACAGTTAGATTTTGATATTATAAAGGTAGATAAGTCCTTTGTGGATGATATTCTAACCGATGATTATGAAAAGGCTTTCGTAAAGCTGATTGTGGATTTATCCCAGCAGATTGGTGCGAAATTATGCGTGGAGGGAATCGAGACCAGGGAGCAGTATGAACTGTTAAAGGAAATGAAGGCAGATTCCATCCAGGGATATTTTTTCAGCAAACCGGTACCGGCACAGGAGTTTGAACAGAAGTTTTTACGATAGCCTTGATAGAAAGTAAGGCGAGGTTTAAACAATGGGAAAAACGATGAACCGGACTGCTGATTTTGGCAGTTTTTATAAAAAAGTATTTTTTCTGGTGCTTCCAATGGCACTTCAGAATCTGATTAACGTGGGAGTGACATCCGCGGATGTTGTGATGCTTGGAAGAGTCGGTGAGAAGGTCTTATCAGGAGCATCTCTTGGCGGACAGGTTTATTTCATCATGACACTGATTTTCTTCGGACTGACCTCGGGAGCATCTGTTCTTACGGCACA
>CAMEUH010000294.1 GCA_945938055.1 uncultured Eubacteriaceae bacterium
CCCAAGTCCGCCCCCTGCATAGCTCCTCCCCATCCGGCAGGAGAACACTCTGATTCGCCATCTGCAAAAAATGCATTTTTAAAGTTTTTTCCAGGAAATAGGACGTCTGGGGTGGGGATGGCAGGGAGGGGGGTCTGTCTGTTCCCAGGCGGTATGTTTGTGAAGAATTGCAGGTTTTCTTACACAATACCCCGATACCCAGAGACAATACGCCAGGACGGCGGATTGAGCCTGCTCTTGCCGAGGAGGGCAATAGCAGGTGGTCTCGTCACTGGCCGATACCTAAAATGTATTGTGTTAGAAAACCACAATTTGCAACTCACATACCGCCTGGGAACAGACAGACCCCCTCCCTGCCATCCCCACCCCGGACGTCCGTCCCTTATGCCACAAAACCCCAAAAAAATCAAAAGGAGCTGCACATGAACCCTCAAAATCTCGATATCAAAATAGAAAGCGTAGGCGGCATGGGTGCTAATCTGATTGGGAAGATTCTCGGTGAAACTGCCGCCATGAAGCTGATGTTGAATGCCACCAGTTTTTCCAGCTATGGTTCCGAAAAAACCGGTTCTCCGGTTACTGCTTTTGTCCGTGTCCGTAACAATCACGATACCATCATTGAAAATACCCCCATCACCCATCCGGACATCCTTGCCCTCTTCCACCAGTCCTTTCTGAAAAATGACGGTGCGCTTGCAGGTCTGACAACCGATAGCCGTCTGATTGTCAACACACCTCTCGGGACAGAACCCATCCGAAAGCTCTTAGGACATGACACACCGGATCTTTTCGTCCTGGACTGCCAGAGCCTGATGGAGCAGCACCCGGTTCGAATTAACATGCTGATGCTTGGTGCCATTTTAAAAGCTTCCGGAAATGAAGACTGGTTTCTTGCAGTTCTGGAATTTGCGGAAGAACTTTTTTCTTCCAAAGAACCGGAAACATTACACAATAATCTTCTGGCAGTACGGCTTGGATATGAAGAAACCGTTTTTTCCAAAGGAATTTCCGCAGAAAAAAAAGAACTTTTCCCGCCGTCACGTCAGATTTCCGTATTCGGTTACCGCAACACGCTTCCCGGCGGAATTCTGCCAAGCCTTGGCAATACGGCACAAAATAACCTTTCTCTTTCCAGAAACGGCTACATCCCAAAATATCTTCCGGAAAAATGTATCCATTGCGGTCTATGTGACACGACCTGTCCGGACATGGTGTTTACCTTTCGGGAAGGTGAGTACAATAACCGCCGTGCCATGATAAACCAGGGACCCGACTACCGTTTCTGCAAAGGCTGCCTCCGTTGTGTGGAAGTGTGCCCGACCCAGGCATTAGTTTCCCAAAAAGATACTAGCGGAAATCTTAGCGGAACCCATGGTGCTGACCCTATCATTACAAGTGAAGCGTTTTACCAGGAAAATGTAAAGGAAGGTGGATTAAATGAATAACCAGGAAAGACATTATCTAAACGGCAATGAAGCCGCTGCATTTGCCGCAAAGCAAATTAATTATCACGTGGCAGGATACTTTCCCATCACACCATCGACTCAGGTTGTGGAAGCTCTTGAAGCCTCCCGCGTCCAGAAAGAACACGACATCCTGCTGGTAGGTGCAGAAGGTGAACATAGTGCTGCCGGAGTCTGCTACGGTGCCAGTGCCTGCGGCGCCCGTGTCATAAACGCCACCAGTGCCAATGGTCTTTTGTATTCTCTGGAGCAGCTTCCGGTTCAATCCGGAACACGCATGCCAATGGTATTAAATGTTGCCTGCCGTGCCGTATCTGCACCTCTTTCCATCAAGGGTGACCATAGTGACATTATGTATGCACTGAATACCGGATGGTTGATTTTGTTTGCATCCAGCCAGCAGGAAGTCTATGATTTTAATATTTGTGCCCTGAAAATTGCAGAGGCCGTACAACTGCCAATCATTGTTGCCTATGACGGTTTTTTTACCAGTCACCAGAAATGCTCTGTATCCATACTGGAAAATGAAGTCGTCCGGGACTTTGTAGGAAAAAGTTCTTATGAGAACAGGCTTCTTGATTTCAGTAATCCCAAAACCATCGGAGCATACATGAATGAACCATTCTTAATAAACAACAAATATCAGCTGCGCATTGCAATGGAATATGCAAAAAGTATGATTCCCGATATCTTTTCTGCTTATGAAAAACAGTCCGGACGGCATTATGAATTTCTTTCTGCATATCATGCCGAAGACGCAAAATACCTGATGTTTGCCCTTGGTTCCGCTTATCACACCATCAAATCAGCCGTGAACCGTCTTCGTAAAGAAAATCTTCCGGTAGGGGCATTTACCCTGCATACCCTTCGTCCATTTCCTGCGGAAAGCCTGATAAAGCTCTGCAAAAATGCCAAGGTTATTATTATTCTGGACCGTGAGGATAGTTTCAGTCCCGGCGGCGGTAACATGACGACCGAAATCAAATCGGTACTTTATGATGCCGGTATCAAGGCAAGAATTTATTCCCGTGTTTACGGATTAGGAGGACTTGATTTT